>DATHAN010000077.1:0-2560 GCA_035296645.1 Thermoleophilaceae bacterium | reverse complement strand
GGGGAGGCGCAGGAGTTCATCGACCGCTACCTCGGGCGCTTTCCGCGCGTGCGCGACTTCATTCGCGACACGATCGCGCAGGCGCTCAACGACGGCTACGTGACGACGCTGTTCGGCCGCGTCCGGCCGATCCCCGAGCTGCGCGCGCGCCAGCGCCAGACGCGCCAGCTCGGCGAGCGTCTCGCGGTCAACACCGTGATCCAGGGCTCGGCCGCTGACATCATCAAGCTCGCGATGGTGCGCTGCCACCGCGCCCTCCGCGAAGCCCGGCTCGCCACCCGGCTCGTCCTCCAGATCCACGACGAGCTCCTGTTCGAGGCTCCGGAGCCGGAGGTCGGGCCGGCCGCCGAGATCGTCCGGCGCGAGATGGCCGACGCGTTCCCGCTCGACCCGCCGCTCGGCGTCGACCTCGGGGTCGGGGTCAACTGGCTCGAGGCGAAGTGACGGCGCGCGCCGGCGCCCGCGGGGCGACGTGAACAACCAGGCGGCCGCGGTGCTCGGCACGGTGATGGCGGGCGGCTTCATCGCACTGCAGGCGCCGATCAACGCCACGCTCGGGCGGGCCGTCGGCTCGCCGCTCGCCGCCGCGTCCATCTCCTTCGCCGTCGGCACCGCGGCGCTCGTGGCGATCACGCTCCTGCTCTCCGGGGCGTTCGGCGGCTTCGGCGGCGTAGGCGGCGCGCGGGGGCTCACGTGGGTCTACTTGACCGGCGGCCTGCTCGGCGCCGTGTACGTCACCACCGCGCTGATCACCGTGCGATATCTGGGCGCCGGCGCGGTGACCGCGGCGACCGTCACCGGGCAGCTCGCCACGTCGCTCGTGGTCGACCGGCTCGGCGTCCTCGGCCTCGAGTCGCGGCCGCTGTCGCTCCAGCGCGTCGTGGGGGTCGCGCTGCTCGTGGCGGGGACGTTCCTGGTGGCGCGCGGGCGCTGAGCCCCCGTTGTTGCGAACGACCGGCGGCTGCCGTATCGTTTGCCACTAGCGTCCGGAGGGGGCGCCTACGACAACCGAGCTCGACACCCGGAGAGCGCATGGCAACCCACCCCGTCCGATCCCCGCGGGCCGCTGCGGCCCCCGCCTCCGCGCCGCCCGTCGTCGCCTCCCGCCCGCGCCGATTTCCCGACCGAGGGGCATCCTCGCCTGCGGGCGGTGATCTGGGCGGCGGCGATTCTGTGCGGCGGCTTCGCGGTGATCCTGCTCTTCTTCGCGATGATCGGCGTGATCAACTTCACGACGGCCCCGCAGCTCGGCGTGATCATCGTCGCCATGGGCCTGTTCTTCCTCGTCGTCATGGTCACCTACGCCCGCTCCGCCCGGCGCGGCAACACGCGCTGGCATGACCGCGAGCGGCGAGGGTTCTGAGCGGCTGATCCCGCGCGCGGCCGCGAGCGAGCGGAACCGATGGAGAGACCGTCTCGCGGGCCGCCCGGTTCGCGCGCCCGAGGATCCGCGTCAGGCCGCCGCCGGCGTCGGGGCCGTCGCTCGGCCCGGCGCATCGCCGGCCCGGGTGCCCGGCGCCCCCGCCTGCTCCTCGGCCGCCGCGGGCGCTGCGAACTCCGGGGGCGCGATCGCCAGGTAGTGCCCGAACGACCAGTCGACGAAGCGCTTGGCGCCCAGAGCGCGGACCGCGGGGGCGAGCAGGCGTGGCGGCACGCGCGGGAGGAGCCGCTGGACGAGCAGCATCGACTCGTAGGCGTGGCGGTGACCCGCGCTGAACGCCGCGTAGCGCCGTAGCGCCGCCTCGCGGTCCGAGCCGCCCTCGACCACGGCACGCAGCTCGCGCCCGCACGCCAGCCCGAAGTAGAGCGCCGTGCGAATCCCCTCGGCGGTCAGCGGCAGGCAGTGCCCGGCCGAGTCGCCGGCGAAGAAGATGCCGTCCTCGGCCGCGCGGCGGAGGCGATGGGGAATCCAGTTGCCCTGGTAGCGGACCGCCGCTGAGCCGAGGTCGCCGGCGAGGCGCACCGTGGGCTCGCGTACGTGGCGGCGCGGGTCGAACGAGCCGACGCCGATGCGCAGCTCGTCGCGGGCGGGGAAGCTCCACGAGTACCCGGCACGCACGTACGAGCGGTCGATCCAGATCTCGAGGTCGCGGCCGCGGCCGCCGGGATGGACCTCGAGCCCGCGCGACAGCGGAGCGTCGGGCGGCTGGTAGCCGTCTCCCCCGGGCGAAAGCACCCGGCGCCACCCGAGCGCGTCGACAACGAGGGGAGCGCTCACGTTGCCCCGGTCGGTGCGTACGGTGGTTCCCTCCCGGCCGTCGACCTTGGCCGTCTCGAACGCCGCCTCGTTCTGGTCGTCGAGCAGGCGGCACAGATCGCGGTAGTCGAAGGTGGAGAAGGTCCAGGGCAGGCGATACCGCGCCGAGCCGTGTGGAGTGTGGATGACGAGGTCCGAGAACGTCTGGCGGATCGAGCCGCTGAGGCCGAGCCGCTCGAGCCACTCGGTCGGAGCGGCGCACGCCGAGGTCTGGCGCTCGCCGACCTCGTAGCGATCGACCACGAGCACGCGCGCCGGGCGGCCGTCGGGGCGCCGCGCTCCCGCGAGCTCGCGCGCCACCGC
>DATHAN010000076.1:0-10314 GCA_035296645.1 Thermoleophilaceae bacterium | reverse complement strand
GATGCACAATGGACCTGCGCGGACTGTTTGCGCAGCGGATCGAGGCGGGGCAGAGCGTTGATCGAGCCGAGGCGGACCTCGTGGCCTCGCACCCCGGGCTGTCCGAGGAACGACGCGCGGTCCTTGGCTCTACGCGAGGGATCTGAGGAAAGCTAAGGCCAGGCCATTGAGAGCCTCGAGCCGGTCGAGCATCGCCTGGGAGGCCTCGGCCTGACGAGGGCTTCCGTACTTCCGCTCGATGTCGAACCTGGAGCCCGTCGTGTAGAGGGAGTAGCTACGCGGTCCGGCGAGCTCACGCTCACGGGCGCAGAGTGCGCTGGCCTTCACGGCTTGAACAGGGGCTGAAGTCGCGGGTAGCCGCCCGGCTCATACGGCCGGGGACTGCGGGCATCGCCGGGGCGCGTGTAGGCGTTGTTGCGGAAGTCACCCGGTCGCCCGCTCGCGGTCCCGGGCTCGTCGACGACAAAGGTGCGGGCGGCGGGTCCGCGTCCCGGCACCACCCGCATCAGATCGTCGGTGTGCGCGACGAAGGCCGCGAGGCCGGCACGGCGCGCGCCGAGGTACGACGCCACCGGGACCAGGTTGGCGACGAACGGCTGCAGCGCCGCGGCGACGGGCCGCAGCTCGCGGACGGTCTCCTCGGCCCGCTCGAGGAAGGGGACGCCGACGCGCTCGAGCTCGGGCAGGCGTCTGAGCACGGCGGCCGACTCGTTCGCCACCGCCGGCGTCTCCCTCAGCGCGGAGGCGAGCTCGGGCGCGGCGCGGCGCACGTCGGCGAGCAGCGGGCGCGACTCGCGCAGCAGCGGCTCGGACGCGCGCAGCGTTCGGCGCGACGCCTCCAGCACCAGCGGGAGCTCGCGCGCCGTGCCGTCGAGGCCCGCACGCTGGGCGGCCGTCGCGGCGAGTGTGGAGCGAGCGCCAGCGACGGCCGCCCGGATCGCCCCCTCGCGCCCGGCGAGCTCGGTGAGGACGACCCGGGCGTCGGCCATCCCGGCGGCGAGTACGCGGTCCTGGCCGCGGAGCGCGTCTCCGAGCGTACGGACGTGGACGACGAGCGGCCGCAATGCGGCGACGGTCGAGTTCAGGCGCTCGCCCGCGCGTTCGTCGCGCAGCCCTTGCTCGAGCGACCGCGCGATCGCGCGCTGCGAGCGCCCTCCCGCGCCAGCGAGCGGCGCGAGCGCCTCGTCGAGCTCGACCGTGGGTCGATACGCGCGCGCCGGAAGGCGCGCGCCCGAGGGCAGCGGCGCTCCGGCGCGACCGGGGCCGAGGTCGACGTACGCCTCCTCGAGCAAGGTCTTCGAACCGACGCGCACGGTCGCGTCGGCGCGGACCGGGGCCGCCGGCTCCTCGAGCGAGAGCACGAGCGCGGCTCCTCGCGACGCTACCTCGACCCGCTCGACCTCGCCGACGTCGACGCCACGGACGAGGACGTCCGAGCCGACGACGAGGCCGTGGGCCTCGGGAACGCTCAGCGAGACGCGGCAGGCCGGCACCGGCCACAGCGAAGGGCCGCCGACGCGCGCGGCCACCACGAGGAAGACCCCGAGCGCGAGCACGAGCGCTGCCCCTAAGACCGTCCCTCGCCTCACGGCGCCCCCGCCCTTTTCCGCAGGTCGTCCGGGAGCCGCAGCCGCGGGGGCTCGCTCGCCCCCACCGGTCCTGCGCCCAGCCCTGGGACGAGTGCCGGCAGCAGACACGCCTGCGCGTCGCCCTGCGCGCACCGATCGAGCAACACGCCCACGACCCGGGAGCGCAGGCGCGTCAGGCGCTCGCCGCGCGCGCCCGGGGCGCCGAACGACGCGGGATCGAACGGCTCGAAGAACTGGACCGATCGCAAGAGTGGACCGTTGCGGTCGTTCGTCGATAGTGCGCCGCTCAGATTCTCCCCAAGCGGAACGAAGCCCGCGCGCCGCTCGGCCACCGGACCGAGCAGGCGGCGCAGGTCGCGCGCGGACGGGGTCAAGCCCGCGCTCGCCGGGCCGAGCGCCTCGCTCGCCCGCCTGAGACGGGCGAGCGGCCCGCGCGCCTCGGGCACCAGCGGCTTGAGGTCGCGGAGGAGGGCCCGCGCGTCGGGGACGGTCGCGCGCAACGCGACGAGCGCCGGGCGGAGCGAGCGCGCCGCCGGGCGGAGGCGCACAAGGGCGGGCTCGAGCGGGCGCGCCAGCTGCTCGACCTCCGCCAGCGCGCCGTCGAGCGCGCGCAGCGCGGGCGGGAGGCGGCGGATCGCGGCCGCAAGCTCGGCGTCGCGGTTCCCCGTGGCGGCGAGCGTCCTGCCGCCCGCCTCCACCACGGCGGTGAGCGCCTCGCGTCGCCACCCGAGCGACGTATAGACGCGGTCGAGCTCAGCGACGAGCCGGGAGAGGAGCCGGCGGCGGTCGGCGAGCGCGTCGGCCACCCCGGCCGCGGGCTCGCTCGCGCGCCCGAGCTCGACGAGCGCGCGGCGCAGCGGCGTGGTCGTGCCCTCGGTGCCGAGGCGGAGCTCGCCGAGGAGGACGGCGAGCTGCGCGCGCGTGTCGGTGTCGAGCGTCTGCACTACCTGGTCGGGCGCGACCGGCCCGCTCACCTGCCGCTCGGCGATGCGGTCGCCCTCCTCGAGCGGCGTGCGCGCCCGCCCCGGGTCGATGTCGACGGCGAGGTTGGCGAAGGCTGAGCGGTACGCGATCGTCGCGCTCGCGTCGGAGCGCAAGAGCTCGGCCGCCGTGGGGTCGCGGAGGACGAACTCCGCGACCGCCTGGCCGCCCTCCGGCCGCACCTCCGTGATCTTTCCGACCGCCACGCCGCGCAGCGTCACCGGGTGCTCGTTGTCGCCCTTGAGGCCCAGTGGCGAGCGGACGGCGAGCTCGTACTCGTACCCGGGTCCGGGCAGGTAGCCCTTGAGCTGGAGCAGGAAGGCGAGGAACGCGATCGCAACGAGCGCCTGGACGGCGAGCGCGGTCCGGCCCCAGGGCACACGGGTCGTCGTGCTCATGGTGCGCACAGCCCCGCGGCGGCGATCGCCCGGACGACCTCCGGCTCGACGGCGCTCAGCGCGCTGCACGGCGTCGGCGCCCCAGCGCCGAGGTAGCGGCCGGAGAGCCGCAGGAAGTGGCCATTGCCTTGGGGGTTCGCCGTCTGGAACGGACGCAGCGCGCCGTCACCACCCTGGAGGGCGCTCAGGAGCTGGAGGTAGGCGGGGAGCCCGAGGCGTGTACGGCGGTCGAGCGCGGGCAGGATCGCGCGATCGAGCAGCGCGATGCTCGGCCGGAGCTCGGCCACGAGGACACGGGTCGCGGGGGCGGCGCGGCCGGCGGCGTCAAGCGCACGGCGCAGCTCGCGCAGCACCGGCGGAGCGCCCCCGAGCACCGGTCGTGCCTCGACCAGCAGGGGGCGCACGGCGCGTAGCGTCGGGCCGAGCTCGCGGGCCCCGGGGCGCAAGTCGGCAGCGAGCGGCTCGGCGCGTTTCGCGAGCCCGGTCACCGCGGCGCTCCCGCGCCGCAGCGAGGGAAGCAGAGCCGGCGTCTCCGCGAGGACTCGGTCGAGCGGCCGGCCGCCGTCGGTCGCGAGCGCGGCGAGCGTGCGGTCGCCGCCCTCGAGCAGCGGGCCGATGCTGCGCTCGGCTCGCGCCACGCCCGCGGTGGTCGCGGCAAGCCCACGTACCGTGCCCGCGAGCTCCTCGCGGTGCGGACCCTGGGCGGCGCGCGCCGCGGTACCACCGTCGCGGGCGAGGCGGGGCGCCACGCGGAGCGCCTCGCGCACGCCGTGCTGTCCCTCGGGCGCGAGCACGCGGGCACCGGCGCGGACGTCCGCGCGCACGTCGCCGCGCGTGCCCGGCCGCAGCGCGGATAGCGCCTCGGTGATCGACACGTAGTTGCGCGTGCGCGAGCGCGGGATCGGCCGCTCGCCGAGGAGCGTCTCCGCGGCCCCGGGCCGCAGCTCGACGAACGCCGTCCCCTCGAACGTCGCGCGCGGGCGAATATCCGCCTCGGCGTCGGCGCGCAACTCGCCGACCGAGCGCTCGATCTCCATCTCGACCAGCGTGTCGTCGCCGATGCGGGTGTGGTGGACGACCCTGCCGACCGGCGTGCCCGCTACACGCACCTCGACCTCGAGCGGACCGAGCGTCCCCGTGTCGTCGAAGATCGCACGGGCGGTGTGCGTCGCCCCGAAGGGGTCCGGTCGCCAGGCGAGCGCGAGCGCGACGAGGCCGGCGAGCGCCAAGACCGTGATCCCGACGACGCGCCGACGGGAGCGCTCGCGCGTGCCCGCCGGGGGGCTCAGCGTGGACATACCTGCCTCTGGCGGCGCGCCTCGCCCGGCTCGGGATACGGGTCGCGCGCGCGGTGACACGTGAGCACGGGGACGGAGCGGAGGGCGCGGCGAGCGGCTCCGGTCCCCTCTGGGTACCGTCGCGCGGTCGCGAGGCGAAGCCCCCGCGCGGCGCCTCGAATCTCGTCGCCGTAGGGTGCGAGCTCTCGCACGAGCGGCCCGATCGCATCGAGCAGCGGGTCGAGGGCCGCGGTCACCGGTCGCAGCTCGCCGAGCAAGGGCCGCGAGTCGGCCAGGACCGGCTCGGTGGCGCGTGCCAGGCGGGCAGCGGAGCGCAGCCCCCTCTCGCTGCCGACGAGGCGGACGAGCGACGGCAGCGCGTCGCGCAGGCCGCGCAAGCCGGGGCGCAGCTCAACGAGCGCGGCGCGAGCGTCAAGCAGCACGCTGTCGGCGAGTGGAAGCGTGCGCTCGGCGTCCGCTTCGGCGAGTGGGGCGAGTCGGACCGTTTCCTCGATCTCCCGCGAGCGGGCAGCGAGGGTCTCGGCGGTCGCCGCGGCGTCGGGCAGGAGGGCCTCGAGCGCGCGCGACCCCGGTGGCGCGAGCGCGCGCAGGACCACCCGGACATGGAATGCCGCGTCTCGGAGCACGCCCGGGCGGGGGCTGACCGCCCGCAGAAGAGGCGTAACCCCACGCAACGCGGGCTCGAGGTCGATGAGGGCTGCGTTGACGTCCCGGCCACGCCCTGCGACGCCCGCGCCCAGGCTGGGCGCGACCTTTCGCAGCGCCGTCCGCGTGGGCGGGTCGAACACGTCGAGCACGTCGACCAGCTCCGTGCCCGCGTCCGTCCGCTCAGGCGGGATCGTGGCGCCCGGCGGCGCCGGCCGCGAGAGGTCGCCCCGGTCGAGCTCGACGTACGGCACGGTCGAGAGCCCCCGCACGCGCACGCGCACGCGCGCGTCCGTCCCGACCGGCCCGCGCTCTAGCTCCATGTCCACCGCGGCCCCGTCCGCCCCCGGCTCGACGCGACGCACCTCGCCGAAGCGCACCCCGGCGACGCGCACCTCGTCGCCCTCCCTGAGCGGCGGTCCGTCACCTGGCACGATGGCGCGCACCGGCCACGACTCGGCGAAGGCCCCGCCGCGCACCGCGGCGCCGGCCAGGACGACGAGCGCGACGGCGATCGCGGCCGTTAGCAGGCCGAGCCCGAGCGTGTGGCGCTCGAGGGCTCCGTCCGGGGTCTGGGTCGCGCCGCTCACGGGTCTCCGAGAAGGAGCTCGAGCAAGGTCGTGTCGATATCCGCCTCGGCCTTCGTCGCCCGGGCTCGCTCGGCGTAGCCCGCCCGCTCGGGCAATCCCCGCCGTGGCCGGCCCCCGGCACGCTCCGCCATCGCCCACGATCGGCGCTTCGCCGATCGTCGCCCCGCGGGCGCGGCGCTCGCGATCGTACCCGCCCCCGCCAGGCACCCTGGCCGGATCGGTCGGCCAAAGGACTCGCAAGAGAGCACGCCAGCGACGCGGACGTATCGCCGGCGCGGATCGCCCGCGGGGTCGAACGGCTGCCGCCCGGGCTCGGAGGCCACCTCCGGGAGGTGCACGAGCAGGCCCTGGGCGGCGTCGGGCGCGGCGTCGGCGCCCGCCTCCGCGAGGCGCGTGAGTGACGGCCCGAGGTTCGTCAGGCGCGGTAGCGCCTCCCCGAGGTCCGCGGCGACCGGCGACCGCGGGCCAAGTAGGTCCTGGGCGCGGCGCGCGGCGGGGCGTAGGGCGCGCGAGGTCCGCGACGCCCGCTCGAGGAAAGGCGGCGAGCGCTGAAGCACTTCCGCTAGCTCGGGGGCGGAGTCGGCGGCGAGCCGCGCCGCCGGACGGCCGGCGCGCGCGGTCGGCTCGAGGCGCCCGGCCGTACGCTCGAGGCGGCTCAGCGTCCCCGGCAGACCGGCAAGCCCCGCGTCGAGCGCGGCCTCACGGCGGCCGGTCGCCGCGAGCACCCGCTCGAGTCCCTCGACTGTCCGCCCCAGCTCGCGGTCGCGCCGGGCGAGCTGGCCCGTCATCTGCTCCGCGTCGGCGACGAGCTCGCGGAGGTCGGCGCGCTGCGTGGCGAGCTCGCGCACGACCCCGTCGCCCGCCGCGAGCGCCGGCTTCAGCTCGACGGCCGCGCGGTTGAGGTCGACGCCGCGGCGCTCGAGCCCGACCCCGAGCTCGACCACGAGCGCCTGGACGCCGCTCCGCACCGGCTCGCCGAACGCGCGCAGAACGTTGTCGAGCTGGGGCCGCGTGACCGTCCGGCTGAGGGGGATCGGCCCCTGTAGCGGCCGCGGGTCGCGCCCGGGCGAGAGCGACACGTAGAAGTCGCCGTAGATGTCGAGCGGCCGGATCCCCGCGGCGGCGTCGCGGCGCGGCGTGGGTATCCCGTCGCGCAGGCCCATCGTCACGAGCGCCGTGCCGCGCGGGGTGAGCTCCACATTCTCGACCGTGCCGGCCGGGGCGCCCTGAACGCGGACCTCGTTGCCCCGTTCGCCGAGCCCGTGGGCGTCGGCGAACTCGGCGGTGACCTTGGTCCCGCCGGGCGGCGTGAGGGTGGCCATTGCGACGCCCACGGCGGCGCCGAGGACCAGCACCGCGACGATCGCTGCGACGCGCCTCAGCGTCATCCGCCACCCCCGACGAAGCTCTCGCGGTAGCTCCTCCACGGCTCGCCCTCGAGCACGCCTGGGGTACGGGTGAACGGTGGCACGAGCCTCCCCGGCTGCGCTTGCGACGGCCGGACAGGTCGTCGCGGCGGCTCTGCCAAGACCTGCGCAGTCCGCAACCCGTGGCCGTTTGCGTCGAAGCTCGAGGCCGCGTCGGCCCAGTTCGTCGCGAAACCTCCGACCTCGGGCGTGCGCACGCGCAGCTCGTCGAGCATCGGGTTCGCACGGGCGAGCGCGGAGCGGGTCGGTGCGAGGACCGCTCGGACCTCGCCGAGGAGTGCGTCGAGCGGGCGCAGGTCGGCGGGGGCGGTGGCGACGAGCCGGCGCGACTCGCGCAGCGCCGGTCCGGCGGCCCGCAGGGTCGGACGCAGGGCACGTGCCGTGGGAAGGAGCTCGCGCGCTCCCGGACGGGCGGCTCGCGCGAGCCGGGTGAGCTCGGGGCTCGCCTCCTCGACGCTGCCGAGCGCGCCCCGCGCGGCGCGCAGCGTGCCCGGCAGCTCGGCAAGCGTCACGGTCAACTCGCGCTGGCGTCCGGCAGTCACGCCGAGTGTCCGCCCCAGCCCGTCGACCGCCCCACCGAGCTCCGCTCGATGCTCCGCGAGTGCGCTCGTCACCCGGCGGCCGTCGCGCACGAGCGAGCGCAGCGCGACACCGTCCTGCGTCACCGCTCCGACTAGAGCCGCTGTCTCGGCGAGTGCGCGCGCGCTGCGAGCGAGGGTCCTGTCGAGCGCTGGCCCGCGCCTGCGCAAGGTGGCGTCGGTGCGATCTAGCAGCAGGCGAAGGTCGCGCCGAGTTGTCGGTCCCAGTGTGGAAAGCGCGGCGTCCGCCTCGACGGGCCCGTCGGTGGCGGCGCGGCCGAGCACGGCGCCGTGCGCTAGGAGGGCCCCCGCCCCGGGCTCGAGCACGATGTAGCGCAGCTCCTTGGCCGCCGCCGAGTACGGGGTGAGCGTCGCGCGGGCGCCGGCGCGGAGGAGTACGTCGTCGTCGAGCGCGACGCGCACGTGCGGCAGCCCGTCGCCTCCCAGGCTCACCTCCTCGACCTCACCGGCAGGCCGGCCGCCAACCCGCACCTCGGCTCCCTCGGCGAGGCCTAGTACCTCGTCGAACACGAGCGTGACGTGGCGGCTTGAGCGCAGCTCCGTCACGAGTACCAAAGCCACCAGCGCGGTCATCAGGACGGCAAGCGGAGCGACGAGCCGGGAGTTCATTCAGCCAGCCGGGATCCGCGGGTTGGCCCCGTAGAGGAGCAGCGTCACCAGCGCGCCGAGCACGGTCACGCCGAGAACGGCGACGAGCGCGAAGCGCGCTGTCGCTTCCCCGGCGGTCATGGCGCCCGCGGCCACGCGCTGGCCGTGCACGAGCGCGGCGGCCAGCACGACGACCGCCATCACCAGGCTCTTCGTCGCCGAGAAGACGATGTCGGTGCTGTCCTGGAAGGCGACGAAGAGGCCGAGGAAGGTTCCCGGCGAGACCTCCCCGTAGCGCCCGACTCCCATCGCGACGGCGCCCGCGACGGTGCCGGCGAGCGTCAGCAGGTAGGCGAACGGGAACACGAGCAGGACGCCTGCGACACACGGAGCCGCTCGCTTAGCCACCTCGTCCTCGTCGCCGGCGCCGAGGTCGGCCACGAGGGGGCAACCGACGGTCAGCGCGAGCACATAGCCGAAGACGAGCGGGGCGAGCTCCCGCAGCGTGCAGAAGACGGCGAGCCCGCCGACCGCGCCACGCGCCCCGAGCTGGCGGCTGATCGCGACCGACTCGACCCCACAGCCCGCGCCCGCTCCGGTCGAGAGGACCACGGTGGCAACGATCGCGGCCGTCGTGGCGAGCGCTGCCTGGGCGAGGAGAGTGCTGGTGAGGGGCCGAATCCGCCGCACCTCCCACAACGACCGGCCGAGCAGGAGGGCTCCCTCCCCCACCGCGTCGACCAGGCCGCCGACGCGCCCGAACGGATTGCCCACCTCGTCGCGTCGCCCGGCGCCGCGTGGAGAGGACCGCTCGGGCCCCGGCGGCGGAGCGGTCGTCACCGCGTGAACCGGAGGTCCGGGAAGGCGGCGAGCAGGTACGCGGCGAGGACGACGTTCACGAAAGCGACGACCATGAGCGCGGCGACGAGGGCATCGCGGACCGCCCTCCCATCGATGCCGCCGCCACGGTCCTTCGGTCCCTGCCCAGCCCCGACGGCCGCGAGCCCGTAGTAGCAGCACACGAGGGCGGCGAGGGCGCCCGAGACGAACGCGCTCATGATGCCCTGCACGAGGTCACCAAACCGCGCCCCGTCGAACAGCGAGGCGACCACCACGCCGGCGGGTACGTCAAACACGACCGTGGCCACCGCCGCGCCCGCTCCCACGGACGCCGGCAGGATCAGGAGCGCTAGGACCGTTGCGGCCGCGCCGAACGCGATGGCGTGCGCGGCGACGAGCTCGCCGGCGTGCGCGGAAGGCGCCCGGCTCACCTGGCGATCACCGGCCGCACCGCGGGCAAGACGCGCGGTCAGTGGTCCCCCCACCGCCATCACCAGCGCCCCCACAGCCGCGAGCGGCGCGAGCCAGCGGAAGCTCGTCGTTGTCAGATAAGCCCCGAGGCGATCGATCTGCCCGTTGTTGGCCAGGAAATCGCCCAGCTGGACGCCCGGGAGTGCGATGGCCAGGGCAACGACGAGGACGATCGCCGGCACGGTCGCCCGCCGAAGGGCCGCGGCGAGCGCGGGCAGGACGGCCGTGCGCCACGCGAAGGGAGGGCGTATCAAGGCCTCCGCGCCGCGCAGCCCGAGCGCGGTCACGCTTCCGAGCTCGCGGAGTCGGCGCACAGGGCTCACCACTCTCGCCGACGGGCTCGGGCGGCCGGGCGCGACTGAGGACGAGCGTGGCGAAGACGTGGCGAGCCCTTTACGAGGCGGTGCGTCTACGGCATGAGGGCTGGGGGCCCGGCGCGCCGCGGCGCCATTGTCTCAGTCGCGGGTGTCGGCTGAGGGAGGCGCAACGTCGCGTGCGAACCCGCAGGCGCAGGCTCGAACTCGATTGCGTCGCCTCACGCGAATCGTCGTCGCGCTAGCGCGGTCCGACAGCAGCCCGCGCGGAATCGATGTGGCCGGGCTGAGGCCCGCGCCTCTGCTCGCCACTTAGGGGCGGTGCTCCCCTTCCGCTCCTCCGCCTGGATGTACCTCCGCGGCCTCGCGTCGCTTGCGCTCGGCCTGCTCCTCAGCGCGGGCCGCCTCCTCCTTGGCATCGGCTGCGCGCTCCTCCTGTACGCCCTCATGCCGGGTTGCGGCACTACCCGTCACATCGCCCGCTGCCTGCTTGGCACGTCCCTTCACCTTGTCAAAGACTCCCACGTCGCCTCCTCTCGGTTCGTTGACCGCCTCCCCGGTGGGATAGGTCCTC
>DATHAN010000075.1:0-9093 GCA_035296645.1 Thermoleophilaceae bacterium | reverse complement strand
TTGAGGATCTTCTCGTCGAGCAGGTCCTGCACGCGGATGCCCAGGCGCGCCGCCTTGTCGGCGTAGCACGGGCCGATTCCCCGGCGCGTCGTCCCGATCTCGAGCTTCCCGAGCCGGGCCTCGCCTGCCTGGTCGAGCATCAGGTGGTACGGCATGATCAGGTGCGCGTTCGCCGAGACGCGCAGTCCGCCCGTGTCGACGCCGCGGCGCTTCAGCCCGTCGAGCTCGTCGGCGAGCACGCGCGGGTTGATCACCACTCCGTTCCCAATCGCGCACACGCGCCCGCGGTGGAGGATCCCCGACGGGATCAGGTGGAGCTTGAACACCGCGCCGTCGCGGACGATCGTGTGGCCGGCGTTGTTGCCGCCCTGGTAGCGGATGACCACGTCGGCGCGCTCAGCCACCAGGTCGGTGACCTTGCCCTTGCCCTCGTCGCCCCACTGGGCGCCCACGATCGCGAGTCCCGGCATGGTGTCGAGTCTACGGCGGCGGCGCGAGCCGTTCGCGGCGCGTCGGCGGGCGGCCGGCTACGCCGCCACCGGCGCGCCGGGGAGCTCCGACTCGCGCGCGAGGTCGGCGAACTTCGGGTAGCGCGCCATGAACGCGAGCGACATGCTCCCGACGGGCCCGTTGCGGTGCTTGGCGATGATCACGTCGGCCTCGCCGGGGCGCTCGGAGTCGTCGTGGTAGTACTCGTCGCGGTAGATCATCATCACGAGGTCGGCGTCCTGCTCGATCTGGCCGCTCTCGCGCAGGTCCGAGAGGAGGGGACGCTTGTCGGGCCGCGACTCGACCGCGCGCGAGAGCTGCGAGACGGCGATCACCGGCACCCCGAGCTCGCGCGCGAGGATCTTGAGGCCGCGGCTGAACTGGCCGACTTGCTCGACACGGTTGGCCTCGCGCGCACCCTCGTGGCGCATGAGCTGGAGGTAGTCGACGATGATCAGCCCGAGCGGCTTCTTGGCGTGCAGCCGGCGCGCCTTGGCGCGCAGATCGAGGATCCCGAGGTCGCTCGAGTCGTCGACGTACAACGGCGCGGAGGCGAGCTGCTGGGTCGCGCGCACGACCTTCGGCCAGCTCTCGGGCTTGACGCGGCCCTTGCGCAGGTCCTCGCCGTTGAGCTTCGCCCGCGAGGCGATGAAGCGCTGAGCGAGCTCGGCCTCGGCCATCTCGAGCGAGAAGAGGGCGACCCCGCGCCCGTGATCGAGCGCCGCGTTCTCGGCCATGTTCACCACGAGCGCCGACTTCCCCATCGACGGGCGCGCGGCGAGCACGACGAGGTTGCCGGGCTGGAACCCGCCCGTGAGCTCGTCGAGGTCGCGGAAGCCCGACGGAGTGCCGGTGAGGGCGATGCTCTCGCGCGAGAGGCGCTCAAGCCGATCGACCTCCTCGTACAGAACGTCGCCGAGCGCCCGGACCTCGCCCCCGGGGCCGTCGTGGGCGACCTGGAACAGCTTCGCCTCGGCCTCCTCGACGAGCTCGCGCGCGTCGCCGTGGGCGTCGAAGATGCGTTCCTGGATCTCGCGGGTGGCGTCGAGCAGGCCCCGCTCGAGCGCGTGGTCCTTGACGATGCGGGCGTAGTGGGCGGCGTTCGCGGCGACCGGGACGTAGCTCGGGAGGTACTGGACGTACTCGCGCCCTCCGGCCTGCTCGAGGACTCCCTGCCCTTCGAGCTCGGCGGCCACCGTGGCCGTGTCGATCGGCCCCGGCTCGGTGCGCTCCTTCAGCCGGATCATCGCCCGGAAGATGTGGCGATGCCGCTCGCGGTAGAAGTCCTCCGGCCCGAGCCGGACGTCGATCAGTACGGGATCGAGCGCCTTCTCGGAGAGCAGGATCGCGCCGAGCACCGCGGCCTCGGCCTCGAGGTTGTGCGGCGGTACGCGTCCGTTCGTCTCGGGCGCGGCGGCGAGCGCCACGTCACTGCGGCGTGACGATGGTCTTCACGTCGGCGGTGACGCCGTCGTGCAGCTCGACGCTGACCATGTAGGTGCCGGTGGCCCGGATCGGCTGCTCGAGGTCCACCTTGCGCCGGTCGATTCGGACGCCGCGCGCCTGCCCGATCGCCTCGACGATCTCCTGGGCGGTGACCGAGCCGAACAGCCGACCGTCCTCCCCCGCGGCGTGCGGGATGGTCAGCACGGTCCGGCGCAGGAGGTCGGCGGTCTCATGCGCGCGCTCGGCGGCCTCCCGGATGGCGCGCTCGGCCGCCTCCTGCCGCCGCTGCGCCTCGGCGATCGCCCCGGCCGTCGCCGGCTGGGCGAGCTTGCGCGGCGCCAGATAGTTGCGCAGGTAGCCCGGCGCCACGTCGATCACCTCACCGCGGGACCCGAGCGTGTCGACGTCCTGGAGCAGGATGGCCTGCGCCATCAGCGCTCCGCTACGTACGGCAACAGGGCCAGCTCGCGTGCGCGCTTGACCGCGCGCGCGAGCTGGCTCTGGTGGCGCCGGCAGCAGCCGGTGATGCGCGCCGAGCGGATCTTGCCCTTGTCGCTTATCGCGCGGCGCAGCGCGCCCGTGTCCTTGTAGTCGACGAATTCGACCTTGTCGCGGCAGAAGGGACACGGCTTGCGGCGACCGCCGCCCCCCGGCCTTCCTCTGTCGCGCCGGCGACCTGCCGGCTGTCGGCCACGCTGCCTTGCCACGCTCGAAGCTCCCTACCTGGTCTGGATCAGAACGGAATGTCGTCGTCGGACGCGCCCGCGCCGGCCGGCTCGAAGTCCCCGGTGTCGGTCGGGACGTCGCTCTGGGCGGAGAAGCGCCCACCGCCGTTCTCGGCCCCGTCGCGCGAGCCCAGGAACTGCACGGAGTCGGCAATGATATCGACCGCCTGGCGCTTGTTGCCCTGGGAGTCCTGCCACTCGCGCCACTCGAGCCGCCCGTCGACCGCCACCGGACGGCCCTTCTGGAGGTAGGTCGCGCAGTTCTCGCCCTGGGCGCCCCAGACCGTCACGTCGAAGTAGTTCGGCTTGTCGACCCACTCGCCGGAGGCGTCGCGGCGCCGGGTGTTGCACGCGAGGCGCAGGCTACACACCGGCGTCCCGCTTCCGGTCGACCGCAGCTCGGGATCGCGAGTGAGGTTGCCGGTGAGGACGACCCGGTTGATGTTCGTGGCTGCCATGGTGCTCCTTCTCTTCTGATCGGCGGACGGTCGCGGGAGTTCGTTCGAGGCGACTGTACCGGCGGGCGCACCCGGAACAAGGTCGTCGGCGGGCGAAGTTCCACCAAAGAGGGTGAGCTTTCGCGCCGCCGTGCCGTTCGTCGCGCGCCCGTAACGGAAGGAACGCGGCGGCCGGCGGGGGAAAGCCGCCGCGACGGGGGCCGGGGCCGGCCCGGCCGCTGACCCGCGACCTACTCGCTCTCGTCGCTCGGCGGCGCGTCGGCCGCGGCGCGCGCGGCGACCTGCGCCGGGGCGCCCGTGCGCTCCTCGTCGCGGCGGGTCGCCTCCGGCCGCGCGGGCGCGTCGGACGCCGAGCCGGGCCGCAGGCGGACGAAGCGGAAGCGCAGGACGGCGTCGCTGATCTTGAGCGTGCGGTCGAGGCGCTCGAGCAGGTCGGGTGACCCCTCGAACTGGAGCAGGTGGTAGTGGCCGTCGCCGTGGTGGTCGATCTCGTAGGCGAGCCGGCGGACTCCCCAGTCGTGCGCCCCATGGAGCAGGCCGTCGGCCTCGATCGCCGAGCGCACGCCGTCCACGATCTCGTTGCGTCCCTCCTCGGGCGCATCGGCGTCGAGGATCAGCGTGAGGTCGTAGAGGGCCATGGCGGCGGCGACCATATCAGCGGGCTCCCGTGAATCCCGCCGGCATCAACCTGCGGGGGAGAGAGCTCCGACCGTGTGACTTAACCCCACAAGGGCCCGGGCGGCGGGCCGGCAACGCGCCGAGCGGCCGATGGCCGCCGGCGAGGGAACGTCAGGATGGGTCGCCTGCGCCGGTCGCCGCCGGGCCCTAACCCCGCGTCGAGCGCCGCGCGCCCTTCACGGCGTAGCGCGAGCAAGCCGGCGAACGACGCCACGGCAATGCCGACCGCGCCCGCCACTGGCTCCTTCGGGGCGTCCCCGGACGAGCTCAGCCGAGGTCGGTGGTGAGCGACACCTCGCGCCGCTTGGCCTCGATGTCCCGGAGTTGCTCGTCGACCCAGTCGCCGGGATCGCGCGCGGTCACGAGTCGCTTGAGCCCGCTCGCGCGCCACTCGCGCTCGGCGTCCGACATGGTCAGCGCGCGGTGGATCGCATCGGCCTGCTCCTGCACGTCGAACGGGTTGACCGACAACGCGAACTCGCCGAGCTCCTCGTGCGCGCCGGTGTTCTCGGACAGGAGGCTCACGCCGTTGCGCTCGTTGACGAGCGGGCCCTCCTTGGCGATCAAGTTCATGCCGTCGAACATGGCGTTCACCATCAGCAGGTCGTAGTGCTTGAAGGTGGCGATCGCCTCGGGCAGGTTCTCGCGCAGCTTGAGGTCGATCGGCATCCAGTCGGTCGTCCCGTGGCGATGGTTGACCACCGCTACGAGCGCCTCGATCCGCTCGAGGTACTCGACGTACTCGGGGACGTCCTGGCGCGAGGGGACCAGATGGGCGACGAAGGTCACCCGCTCGCGGAACTCGGGGTGCTGGGACAGGAAGAGGTCGAAGGCGGTGAAGCCCCGCAGCACGTTCTTCGACAGGTCGGCGCGGTCGACGCGCGCGATCAGGTGCTCGCGGCGGCGGCGCAGCACCTCCTCCTCGTAGACGTGCACCTCGTCCGAGGCCGCGCGCCGCCGGAAGGTCTCGGCCGAGATCGGGAGCGGGTAGCAGCGCACCCACACCTCACGATCCTCGAACACCACGCTCCCCGCCTCGAGGTCGACCTCGAGCCCGAACAGCTCGTGGCAGCACATGAGGAAGTTGCGCATGTACGAGTGCGTGTGAAAGCCGATGATGTCGTTCGAGAGCATCCCCTCGTAGACCTCCTCGCGGATGTCGCGCGGGAGGACGCGCCACGCGTCCGGCTGCGTCCACGGGATGTGCACGAAGTGGTGGAGCGTCGCGTCGGGGCGCGCGCGGCGGATGAAGCGCGGCGCGAGGTACAGGTGGTAGTCGTGGAGCATCACGACCGCCTCCTCGCCGCGGTCGATCTCGGTGAGCACGGCGCGCGCGAGGTCCTCGTTCACGACCTTGTAGCCCCGCTCGTAGGCCTCGGTCTCGTTGTGCCGGATGTCGGGCGCGTTCGAGAGGTCCCACAGGTAGTGCTGGATGAACCACAGGAGGGGGTTCGCGACCACGTTGTAGAAGCCGTCGTAGGCCTCGGCGTCCGACTCGACGAGCCGCACACGGTAGGTCGTGTCGTCGACCCGGCAGTCGAAGCTGCTCCCGTCGTGCCGGCGCGAGACCTCGACGTCGGCGTCGCTCATCGCCGAGGCGATCCACAGCGCCTCGCGGTGATGGACGAGCCCGGTGAGCGCGGTCACGAGCCCCCCGCCCCCGCGGTGGGCGACGAGCTGGCCCGCGTCGTCGTACTCGAACGCGGCGGGCCCGCGGTTCGAGACGAGCAGGATGGGCGGCTGGGTGCTCATGCCTTGGCTAGGCGAGCTTACGGAAGATCCCGAGCCAGTCACGGAGGAGCCGCGGGGTGAGGAAGTGCGTGCGCACGTGCTCCTTGCCGGCGCGGCCGAGTCGCTTGCCGAGCTCGGGCTCGGCGAGGATGCGAAGCGTACGGTCCGCGCACTCCGCCGGGGAGGAGACGAGGTAGCCCGACGCGCCGTCGTCGATCTGGAGCGGGATGCCGCCCACGTGGCCGCCGACGAACGGGCGCGCCTTCCACAGCGCCTCCGAGACGGTCAGGCCGAAGCCTTCGCGCGTCGACTTCTGGATGACGACGTCGGCCTGCGACTGGAAGGCGTTGACCTCGATCGCGCCGACGTTGTTGAGGTTGTTGAGGATCTTGATGTCGGGATCGCCGTCGGCGTGCTCCATCGTCGAGTTGAAAAACTCCCACCCCTCGGGGTCGTCGGTCGCCATCGAGCCGACGAGCGCCAGCTGGACGTCGGAGCGCTGCTCGCGGACCTCGCGGTAGGCGTCGATCACCCCGATCGGGTCCTTCCACGGGTCGAAGCGCGAGACCTGGCACATGAGCGGCCGGTCGACGTCGACGCCGAACTGATCGCACACGAAGGCGGCGTCCTCGGGTGAGAGCGCCATGTTCTTGGGCGACAGCGGGTCGATCGCCGGCGGAACGATGTGGACCGCCTCGCTGTCGCCGTCGAGGCTCTCGGGCACGTACTGGGGCATGTGAAAGAGGAAGGCGTCGTAGTCCGCGATGATCGGCACGAGGCGGTCGATCGTCGGCGGGTGTGGCGCCGAGAGGTCGATGTGGCAGCGCCAGACCCAGTTGCGCGCCTTGTCGGGCACGTGCCGGCGCACCGCAGCCGGCTGGGGATCGTGCACGATCACCACGTCCCACCCGCCGTCGAGCAGGTCGGCGTTCATCTCGTTGTACTCCTCCCACGTGCGCCACTCGGTCGGCGACAGGTCGAGCGGGTTGCCCTGCAGCGCGTTGTGGAGGAGCTTCGTCGCGTTGAAGAACTCCTCGCGCCCGATGATCACCTTCCAGTGCGCGTCGATCCCGACCTCGCGCATGAGCGGGACGACCGAGTAGAGCAACTCGGAGACGCCGCCGCCGAACGCGGTCGCCGAGAGGTGCAAGACCTTGAGACCCTCGAGGCCTTCGGCCAGGCCGGCGATCTCGTCGTAGAGCGAGCGGCCGACGAGGTGCGTGTAGTCGGCGAGCGCCTTGTGACCGACGCCTACCGGCTGCAGCAAGGCGTTACTCCTTCCGGGGCTTCGAGGTTGACGATCGAGGGAGGCGGCTCGGCGGGGGCTCCCGCCGCCACCGCGCCGGGATCACCCTAGCTCGTGGCCGTCGGTGAGCCGCTTCTCGAGCCGCACTCCGTGACCCAGGTTCTCGCAGCCGTCGACGGTCGCCTCCAGGATCGCGCGGCCGAGCCGGCGCTCCTCGAGCGGCACCTCGGGAGGGAGCGAGCCCTCGACCTCGAGCACGAGGCGGTCCGGCTCGAGCCGGAAGGTGAACCCGAGGCGCTCGGGCACGGGCGGAGGCTCTTCGCCGTCGTGGAGGACGCCGGCCGCCGCCTCGGTGATTGCGAGCTTGAGGTCGACGATCTCGTCCGGGCGCAGCGGCGTGAGCCGGCACATGGCCCCAAGCGCGAGGCGGGCGAAGATCAGGAAGTCCGGATCGGGAGGGACGACGAGCGAGACCGTTCGGCTCTCGTCGGAATCCTCCATCGGCCGTCTCCTTCCCGGTGCGCCGAGCGGCTAATCGACCGCGGCTCGGAGGCGTCCCTCGGGCTCGAGCGCGCGCACGCGCTCCGTGCCCCGGTCGAGCGCGGCGAGGATCCGGGCGTGCAGCTCGGGGCTCGCGCTCGCCACGACCGACATCTGGAAGTCGGCGCCCGATCCGAGCAGGGGCCGGTCGTCGAGCGGCCGGCCGGTCGCGTCGGTCACCGTGGCGCCCGCCTCCATCAGGCACAGCCACGCGCCCGCGAGGTCGTACGGCGAGTTGTTGAGCACCGCTCCGCCGCCGACGCGCTCGAACTCGCGCCGCACGCCGGGCACCTCCTCGACGAGCCGCGGGCCCGGCTCGACGTAGGCGTCGAGCTGGCCGGTGAGGACGCGCGTCATGTCGTAGGCGGCCGAGCCGAGCTCGAACGTCCCTCCACCGACGGAGGAGCGGTCGATGAGCTCGGCGAGCACCTCGGTGGTCGCCCGCGCCGGCCGACCACGGAACCCGTACGTCCAGAGCATCCGCTCGATCCGATCGGTCGCCGGCCCCGCGGCCCGCGGGCCCTCGACGAGCCCGCGGCCGCGCTCGGCCAGGAACACGGTCCCCGCGGGAATCTCGACGACGCATCCGAGCTCGACCTCTCCCATCGTCACGCCCTCGCGCAGCGGCGCCGCGGCAACCGAGACGCAGCACGACTCGAGCCCGGCGAGCGCCGGTCGCGTGCCGTCGATCGGGTCGACGACGAGCACCGGGGGCGGATCGCGCGGCACGGCGGGGGCGTCCGGTCTCGCGACCCCCGGAGACGCGGTCTCGCGCGAGGCGGCCACGGGGACCGCCCCGGCGCCGCCGACCGCGTCGGGCAGGACGAGCCCCCGGTGCTCGGAGAAGAACGCGACGCCCCGCCCCGCGCGCGCCATGAGCTCCGCGAGCGCGACCTCCGCCGTCGCGTCGATGTCGAAGGTGACGTCGCCGCCCGCGGCCTGCTCGTCACCGTGGGCGCGACCGCTGTGCGCCCCGAGACGCGGGAGCACGGCCGCCCGCACACCGAGCGCGAGCTCTCGGACGAGCGAGCGCAGGCGCGCGCGCTCGGCCTCGGTCCAGGCCGTCGCCATGCGGGCTCAGGCAGCGCGGGTCGCGGACTCGAGGCCGGCCCCCGTGCGCTCGGCCGGCTCGGCGGCGGTCGTGCGGGGCGGTCGCGGATGCGGCGCCGACGCCGCGGGCAGGTCGACCGTGAACGCGGTCTCCGTCGCCGTTGCGTCGAGGCGGATCCCGCCGCCCATGCGGTGGGCGAGCTCGCGCGCGATCGCGAGCCCGAGCCCCGAGCCGCCGGCCGCGTCGCCCGTGTAGAAGCGGTCGAAGGCCTGCCGGGCGACGTCGTGCTCGACCCGGCGCCCCGTGAGCTCAGGGCCGCGATCGGCGACCGAGACGCGTGCCCAGCCGGCGTCGGAGCGGGCGCTCAGCCGGACCGGCGTGCCCTGCGGAGTGTGGCGCAGCGCGTTGTCGAGCAGGACGCGGGCGATCTGCGCGAGCCGCTCGCCGTCGGCGAGCGCCGCGGCGTCGTCGGCCACGTCGACCTCGAGCTCGGAGCCGTGGCGCGCCAGCCGGGGAGTGAACTCCGCGGCGACGTCGCGCAGGAGCTCGGGGAGGTCGACCGCCTCGACGCTCAGCTCCAACACCCCGGCGTCGAGCCGCGAGAGGTCGAGCAGGTCGCCGGCGAGCTTCTTGAGCCGCTCGGTCTGCTCGCGCATCTGACCGAGGAACTCGTCGCGGGTCTCGGCGTCGAGGTCCTCGTCCTGAAGCAGCTCGGCGAACCCGCCGAGC
>DATHAN010000074.1:0-3501 GCA_035296645.1 Thermoleophilaceae bacterium | reverse complement strand
GGCGAGCGCACGTCGACGAGGCGCGTGTCGGACCCGAGCCTGTCGAGCACCTCCTCGCGGCGCGCACGGATCGTGTGGTCGGGCTCCCGCGCCTCGAAGGTGACCGCCTCGTGCTGCGGCTCGTCCTTGGTGGTCGGCCGGCCCTCCTCGATCCACTTCTCGCGCGGGCCGTTCATGAGCAGCACCTTGTCGTGGCCGTAGTACTTGAGGTACCAGTAGGTGTAGGCGGCGAACCAGTTGTTGCGATCGCCGTACAGGACGATCGTGTGGTCGTTCGAGACGCCACGGCTCCCGAACAGCTCGCCGAACTCCTTCGGCCCGAGGAAGTCGCGCTTGGTCTGGTCCTGGAGGTCGCGCTGCCAGTCGAATCCGATCGCCCCCGGGATGTGGGCCTCGCGGTAGAGCGCCGGGTTCTCGTCGACCTCGACGATGCGGATCGAGTCGTCGTTCAGGTGCTCCTGCACCCACTGGGTCTCGACGAGCACTGCCTTCGCGTACTCCGCCACGTCACTTCACCTCCGCTGCTCGGGAAAAAGGTCGAAAGTCGATTCGGTTTCCGAAGTTTCTAGCAGGTCGCCGCCGGCGGCCGCTCTACGTCACCCGTCGCAGCGGCGACCGAGGCTCGGCTGCTCGGAGGGCCATCACGCCAGCACGCGCTCGACCGCTGCCCGCATCCCCGCCACCCACGCTCGAGCGTCGCGAGGGTCCTCCTCGACTACCGCGACGGGGAGACGGTTCGTCTCGCCGATTCGCCGCACGGACCTGGCGCCCTCGGCGAGGACGCCCGCGAGCACGGTTCCCGCCGCCTCGTACACGAGGCCGCGTACGTGCGAGTCGACGAGCTTGGCCGCGATCGACGCGAGCCGCGGCCCGTGGAGCGCGGCGACCGCCCCCTCCCCGCCCCTCGCCGTGCCCATCAGCCAGCACATGACGCTCACCCCGGAGAGGTGCGGAAGCAGCGTCTCGAGGCGGTCGGGGTCGGCGACCGCCGCCTCGGCGCCCGCGGCCTCGATCGTTCCGCTGGTGGCCGGGTCGCGCGCGGTGCCGCGCACGGCGTGGCCGTCGCTCGCGAGCGCGGCCGCGAGCTCGCGGCCCCGGCACCCGCAGCCGACGATGAGGACGCGCGCCAAGCGCTCAGCCCGAGTCGGGTAGGCGCGCCTTCCCGGCGCGGTAGCGCTCGGACCGGGCGCGGCGCTCGCGCTCCTCCGCCTCGACCTCCGCGCGCAAGCCCTCCTCGGTGAGCTCGGGGCGGCCGGTGCGCCGCCGTCGCTCGTTCTGGAGCTCGAGCATCTGGTCGATGTCCTCGAGCTCGAGGCGGACCTCGTCCTCGTAGGAGCGGGCGGGTTTCCAGTCGAGCTGCTCCGCCCCCGTCCCGGGGTACCACCGGCCGAGCGCCATGAGCATCCCGACGAGGATCAGGAAGCCGAGCACGACGAGGAGCGCAAACTCCATCCGAGCGCGAGTGTAGGTGACGCGCACGCCCGCCGCCCCTCGACGCGCGCGACCGCCTCAGTTGAGCGACGGATCGGCCGGCATGCGCGCGAGCAGCGCATACTCGCCGCCCTTGCGTGCGAGCGCGTGCGACCACAGGTCCCCGTCGTGGAACGGGTCGGCCGGATCCGCGGGCTCGACGACCCACGCCTCCTGCTCGAGCTCGCCCTCGAGCTGACCCGCCGCCCAGCCGGCGTGGCCGGCGTAGATCCGCACGCGGCGCACGGGCGGGTCGAGCTCGTTGGGATCGAGCACCCCGAGCCCGCCGACCACGAGCCGTCCCGCATCGTCCGGCCGCTCGAAGTCGCCGAGGGCGATCACCCCGCTCGGGCCGACCGGCCCGCCCGCGTAGACCACGTCGTCGGGCTCCGCGAGCTCCGCGAGCGCGGGCACGGCATCGGCGACGCGGTGCTCCGACGGCCGGTTGAGCACCACGCCCAAAGCGCCCTCCTCACCGTGCTCGACGACGAGCACCACGGCCCGCCGGAAGAAGTCGGTGAGCGCTGGCGAGGCGATCAGGAGCTGGCCGCGCAGCGAGTCGGGCATGTACTTCCCTAGCCTCGCAGAGCGATGATCGACTTCGAGCCCTCCGACGAGCAGCGGCTGATCCGCGACGCCGCCCGCGAGTTCGCCGACCGCGAGATCGTCCCCCGGGCGCGCGCTATGGACCGCGCCGGCGAGCTCGACCCGGAGCTCATCCGGCGCCTCGGCGAGACGGGCTACCTCGGCGCGATCGTGGCCGAGCGCTACGGCGGACGCGGGCTCGACCACCGCGGCTATGCCCTGATCGTCGAGGAGGTCGGCCGCGGCGACTCCTCGGCACGCACGGTGGTCTCCGTGCAGACCTCGCTCGTGTGCTCCTCGATCGAGCGCTGGGGCAGCGAGGAGCAGAAGCAGAGGTGGCTTCCGCGCCTGTGCGCGGGCGAGGCGCTCGGGTGCTTCGGGCTCACCGAACCCGACACGGGCTCCGACGCCGCGGGACTCTCGACGCGAGCCGAGCGGGCCGGCGGCGGTTGGGTGCTCAGGGGGCGCAAGCAGTGGATCTCGCTCGGGACGCGCGCCGAGGTCGCGCTCGTCTTCGCCCAGACCGATCCCTCGCTCGGCCACCGCGGGCTCGCCGCCTTCTTGGTTCCCACCGCGGCCGACGGCTTCGCCGCGACGGCGATCCATGGCAAGCTCGGGCTGCGCGCCGCCGACACCGCCGAGCTGTGGCTCGACGGCGTCGAGGTCGGCGACGACGCCCTGCTGGGCGAGGTCGGCGACGGCTTCAAGGTGGCGATGTCGGCGCTCGACTCCGGGCGCTTCAGCGTCGCCGCCGGATGCGTGGGCATCTGCCAGGGCTGCGTCGACGCGTCGGTCGTCTACGCGACCCAGCGCGAGCAGTTCGACCGCCCGCTCGCCCGCTTCCAGCTCGTGCAGGAGATGATCGCGGACATGGTCGTCGACACCGAGGCCGCCCGCGGCCTGGTGTGGCGCGCGGCGTGGCGCAAGGACCAGGGGCGGCCGAGCACCACCGAGACCTCGATCGCCAAGCTGTTCGCCACCGAGGCGTCCGTGCGCTCGGCGAACGCGGCGATCCAGGTCCACGGCGCTTCCGGGTACGTCGACGACTACCCCGTCGAGCGCTACCTGCGCGACGCGCGCGTGACCACCCTCTACGAGGGCACCTCGCAGATCCAGAAGCTCATCATCGGGCGCGCGGTGACCGGCGTGAACGCGATGACGTGAGCGCGACGGGACGCGGGGCCGCCACCTCCGCGACCGCGGGCTAGAGCACGAGCACCTGCCGCACCGCCTCCCCGCGTGCGAGCCGGTCGAACGCCTCGTTGAGCTCGTCGAGGCGGACGCGGTGGCTCAGAAGGCGATCCACCGGGAGGCGCCCGGCGCGGTAGAGGTCGACGAACCGCGGCACGTCGCGCGCGGGGATCGACGAGCCGAGATAGGACCCGCGCAGCGTCCGCTCCTCGGTGACGAGGCTGACGGCCGGGATGCTCAGCATGCGCTCGGGGT
>DATHAN010000073.1:0-4168 GCA_035296645.1 Thermoleophilaceae bacterium | reverse complement strand
CACGAACAGCCCGATGACGAGCTCGGCGGCGACGCCCGCGAACCCCACCACCTGGCCGGCCAGCCCGGTGATGCCCGACTGGATGCGATCGAACGCGCTGCTGATCCCCCGTTCGAGCTGCGCCTGCGAGATCGGGAACGTATCGAGCACGAAGCGCTGGATCGTCTCGACGCCCGCGGCCACGTTGAAGTTGACCGTGCGGATCTGCCCGATCACCTGGGGCACGATGATCAGACCGGCGATCGCGAGCACGGCGAGCAGCGCGAGCAGCACGGTCAGCGCGACGGCCCAGTTCGGCAGCGGCGTGGCGCGCAGGCGGCGCGCGAGGGGGTCGAGGAGCGCGGCGAGCAGCAGGGCGGTCACCACCGGCAGGACGACCGACTGGAGCCGCACGAGGACCCACACCACGAGCACCGCGACGCCGAGGAGGAGCAGCAGGCGCCACGCGTAGGCGCTCGCGCGGCGCAGGCCGATCGGGACGAGCTCGGCTGAGGACGGTGATCCGGGCTGGGCCATGTGCGAGACGGAGGTGCGCCGCGTGCCAGCGCAACCTACAGCCCGCAGCGGCGCGCCGCCACGTACGGCCGGCCCCCGGGTTTGAGCCGCCGCCGGCCGGAGAGGAGCCGAGGGACGTCGAAGCAGGAGTCGCCGTGACCGAGACGCGCTACTGGACCCAGCTCGCCACCGAGCAGTTCTCCCCCGCCGACATCGTCGCTCAGGCCGTCGAGACCGAGCGCGCCGGCTTCGACGGGCTCAACCTGAGCGACCATTTTCAGCCGTGGTGGGAACCGGGAGAGTCGGGGCACGCCTGGGTCATGCTCGGGGCGGCCGGGCAGGCCACGGAGCGGGTCCCGATCGGCACGGGCGTCACCGCGCCGGTGCACCGCCACCACCCCGCGGTCACCGCGCAGGCGTTCATGACGCTCGAGGCGCTGTTCCCGGGACGTGCCTTCCTCGGGATCGGCTCCGGCGAGTCGCTCAACGAGACGCCCTGCGGGATGGACTGGCCCGCCGTCGGCGAGCAGGTGAGCCGCATGGAGGAGGCGCTCGAGATCATCGGCCGCCTGTTCGACGGCGAGCGGCTCGACCACGACGGTCGCTACTTCCGGACGAAGCGCGCCGTGCTGCACACGCGCGCCGAGCGCCGCCCCCCGATCTACGTCTCGGCCTTCGGCCCGCGCGCCGCCGGGGTCGCCGCGCGGCTGGGGAACGGCGTATGGACCCTCGGCGACCCCGAGATGGCGCCTCAGGTCATCGACGCCTATCGCTCGGGGTGCACGACGCGGGCAAGCCGCCGGGCGAGATCATCCTCCAGGCGGGGTTCTCCTGGGCCGAGGACGACGACACGGCGCTCGAGGCGGCGCGCGTGCGGAAGGCGGCTCAGATCCCCGAGTACTTCACCGACGACTGGAGCGACCCGCAGGCGATGTATCGCAACGCCGAGGAGCAGCTCTCGGACGACGAGTTCAAGAGCTCGTTCATCATCTCCTCGGACCCCGACCACCACGTCGAGCGCGTCCGCGAGGTCGAGCAGCTCGGCGCCACGATCGTATGCCTCCAGAACACCTCGGGCGCCGATCCCCTGGGGGCGCTGCGGTTGTACGGGGAGCGGGTGCTGCCGGCGCTGCGCGGCGCACCCGTCCGCTGACGGCAGCCGGCGCGCTCAGCCGCCCGAGCGAGCGAGCTCGACGAACGGCTCGAGCGCCGCGGGGCTGGCCAGCGAGTCGCGGCTCGCCGCGCGCTCCGGGGGCTCGCCCATGAGGATGCGCTTCACGGGGACCTCGAGCACCTTGCCGCTGAGCGTGCGCGGGATCTCCGCGATCCGGCGGACCTCGTTGGGGACATGGCGCGGCGAGCAGTCCTCGCGCACGCGCCGCCTGATCTCGGCGACCAGCTCGTCGTCGAGCTCGGAGCCGGCGCGGAGGACGACGAACAGCGGCATCCAGTTCTCCGCACCCTCGCGGGGGACGTCGACGACGAGCGCGTCGACCACCGCGTCGACCGCGAGCACGGCGCGGTAGATCTCGCTCGTACCCATGCGGATCCCGCCGCGGTTGATCGTCGAGTCCGAGCGGCCGTAGATGATCGCCGTCCCGCGCTCGGTGATCTCGATCCAGTCGCCATGCCGCCACACGCCCGGGTAGAAGTCGAAGTACGCCTCGCGCAGGCGCTCGCCCGACTCATCGCCCCAGAACGACACCGGCATCGACGGCATCGGCTGGGCGATCACGAGCTCGCCCACCTCCCCGACGAGCGGGTCGCCGTCCTCGTCCCACGCCTGCACGTCCGCGCCGAGCGAGCGGGCCTGTAGCTCGCCGCGGTAGACCGGCAGCGTGGGCACGCCGCCGACGAACGCCGTGCACACGTCGGTGCCGCCGCTCGTCGAGAAGAGCCATGTGTCGCGACCGAGGTGCTCGTACACCCACTCGAAGCCCTCGGGCGAGAGCGGCGAGCCGGTCGAGCCGACGGCCTCGAGCGTGGAGAGGTCGCGGCCCGCGCCCGGCTCGACGCCGGCCTTCATGCACGCGGCGATGTACGAGGCGCTCGTCCCGAAGGTCGTCGTCCGGGTCCGCTCCGCGAGGTCCCACAGGACGCCCATGTCCGGCGTGCCCGGGTTGCCGTCGTAGAGGACGATCGACGCCGGCGTCAGGAGCACCCCGACGAGGAAGTTCCACATCATCCAGCCGGTGGTCGTGAACCAGAACACGCGGTCGCCCTCGCCCGCGTCGAGGTGCAGGTGCATCTTCTTCAGGTGCTCGAGCAGGATCCCGCCGTGCCCGTGGACGATCGGCTTCGGGAGGCCGGTCGTGCCGGAGGAGTAGAGGACCCACAGCGGGTGGTCGAAGGCCACGCGCGCGAAGGCGAGCGGCTCGCGCTCCGACGTGAGCTCGTCCCAGCCCAGCGCGCCGGCCACCCGTCCGCATCCGAGGTACGGCAGCGAGACGACGTGCTCGACCGTCGGCAGCTCCTCGAGCACCCCGGCCACGGTCTCGCAGCGGTCGAAGTCGCGCCCGCCGTAGCGGTAGCCGTCGACGGTCAGCAGCACCTTCGGCTCGATCTGCGCGAAGCGGTCGACCACGGAGCGCGCCCCGAAATCGGGCGAGCACGACGACCACACCGCCCCAAGGCTCGCGGTCGCCAGGAAGGCAGCGACCGCCTCGGGGACGTTCGGCAGGTAGGCCACCACCCGGTCGCCCTCGCCGACGCCCAGCCGGCGCAGCCCGGCGGCGATCCGCTCGGTCTGCGCGCGCAGGTCGCCCCATGTCCACGCGCCGAGCTCGCGCAGCTCCGAGGCGTGCTGGAGGGCGAGCGCGTCGCCGTCCTTGCCCCGGAAGACGTGCTCGGGGAAGGAGAGGCGCGTCCCCGGGAACCACTCGGCGCCCGGCATGGCGCGCGAACCGAGCACGCGCTCGAACGGCGTGTCCGAAACCACCGAGAAGAACTCCCAGATCGAGGCCCAGAACGCGTCGAGCTCGGCGACCGACCACCGCCACAGCGCGTGGTAGTCGTCCGCCACCTCAACGCCGCGCGTATCGGCGACCCAGCGGGCGTAGCGCGTGATCTGCGCGGCCCCGACCCGCTCGGGCGAGGGCGACCAGAGCGGCGACGGAGCGCTAACGGCGCTGCTCACGACGCCTTGGGCCCCCTCCCGCGGCTGCCGCGGTCAGACGCGCGCGAGCGGTTCGCGTCCGTCGTCGGCTGGCCGTCCACGCGCATCGCTCTCGGGCTCCTCCTGGCTCAGATTAGTCGCCGAACGGCGCGCGGGGACGAGCGCCCTCGTGGGCGGGATCGTGCCCGAGCAACACTTCGCGCAACTTCTCGTGTCCCCGTCGGTTTGGCAGTCGTCGCCATGCACCTCGCCGTCAACCTCCCCAGCCCGCCCCTCACGCCGTTCCGCCGGCTCGCCGACTCCCGTCGCCGGGTCGTGCTCGGCGTGCTCGCGCTCGCGGCGGCCGTGGCGATCGCGGCCGCTGCCGCTGGCGCCCGCGGCGGCCGGCGCCGCCGCCCCGCCGCGCGGGTTCATGGGCGTCACGGCGTGGGACGAGGTCAGCGACACCCAGTTCAGGCAGCTCGCGGGCGCAAACGTGCGCCTGTACCGGATGGACGTGCTGTGGAACCGGGTCGAGCCGCGCCCTCCGCGGGCCGACGGCACTCACGTCTACGACTG
>DATHAN010000072.1:0-2086 GCA_035296645.1 Thermoleophilaceae bacterium | reverse complement strand
CCCGTCGTCCGACCAGATCGCGTCGGCCTCGAGCCCCTGCTCGTCGCGGATGCGCGCGCTCAGCGCGAGCGCCCACGCCGCGTGCACGCGCCCCCCGAACGGCGACAGCACGCACAGCCGCCAGTCGCCGATCTCGTCGCGGAAGCGCTCGACGACCACGGTCCGGTCGCTCGGGACGACGCGCGTCGCCTCGCGCTGCTCGCGCAGGTAGGTGACGAGGTTGCGCGCCGCGCGCTCGTCGAGGTCGGTCTCGCTCGCGAGCTCGGCCGGCTCGCGGTCGACCGCCTCGCGCGCGAACGCCCCGATCGCACGCCCGAGCTCGACCGGGCGCCCGACCGAGTCGCCGCGCCAGAACGGGACTGCCCCCGGGGCCCCCGGCGCCGGTGTGACCACCACGCGGTCGCGCGTGATGTCCTCGATCCGCCATGTCGAGGCCCCGAGCACGAAGGTCTGCCCGGGCCGGGCCTCGTAGACCATCTCCTCGTCGAGCTCGCCGACGCGCCGGCCGTCGGGCAGATGCACGCCGTAGAGCCCGCGGTCGGGGATCGTCCCGGCGTTCGTCACCGCGAGCTGGAGCGCGCCGCGGCGCGCGCGCACCGTGTCGTTCACCCGGTCCCACACGATCCGCGGGCGCAGCTCGGCGAACTGCTCGGACGGGTAGCGCCCGTCGAGCATGTCCAGCACCGAGTCGAGCAGCTCGCGGCTCAGGTCCGCGAACGGGTGTGCGCGGCGCACGAGGTCCAACAGCGCGGGCACCGAGAGCTCCTCCTCGGCCGCGGCCATGGCCACGACCTGCTGCGCGAGCACGTCGAGCGGGTTGCGCGGCACGACGGTCTCCTCGATCAGCCCCTCGCGCATGCGCGTCGCGACCACGGCGCACTCGAGCAGGTCGGCACGGAACTTGGGGAAGATGCGCCCCTTCGAGACCTCGCCCACGCCGTGGCCCGCCCGCCCGATCCGCTGGAGCCCCGCGGTGACCGACTTCGGCGACTCGACCTGGAGCACGAGGTCGACCGCCCCCATGTCGATCCCGAGCTCCAGCGACGAGGTGGCGACGAGGCACGGCAGCCGCCCCGACTTGAGCTCCTCCTCCACCACCAGCCGCTCCTCGCGCGCGAGCGACCCGTGGTGGGCGCGCGCGATCTCGGGGGGTGGGGTGGCGTCGGGCGGGGCGGACCCGTCGCCGTCCCCGGCCGCGTCGGCGTCCTGCTGCGCGGCGAGCTCGTTGAGCCGCGCGGCGAGCCGCTCCGCTCCGCGGCGGCTGTTGACGAACAGGATCGTCGAGCGGTGCGCGCGGACGAGCTCGAGCAGCTCGGGATAGATCGCCGGCCAGATCGAGCGGCGGGTCGCCGCCTCGCCCTCGGGCGGGCCGTCGCCGGCCGCGCCGGATCCGCCGAGCCCCGAGAGCGTCTCGACGCCCGGCCCGACGAGGTCGCCGCCGCCGGCCGCCGTGCCCATCCCGCCGACCGCGGGGTCGACCACGTCGTGCTCGCCGGGCTCGCGCATGTCCTCGACGGGAATGCGGATCTCGAGGTCGAGTGGCTTGCGGATCCCCGTGTCGACGACCGTGCACTCGCGCCCCGCTCCGACCAGGAAGCGCCCGACCTCCTCGAGTGGGCGCTGCGTCGCCGACAGCCCGATTCGCTGGAGCGGCGTCGGCGCCTCGCTCGCCGCGAGCGCCTCGAGCCGCTCGAGCGTGAGCGCGAGGTGCGCGCCGCGCTTGGTCCGGGCGACGGCGTGGACCTCATCGACGATGACCCACTCGACGCCGGTCAACACCTCGCGCGCCCGCGAGGTGAGCATGAGGTAGAGCGACTCGGGCGTCGTGATGAGCACGTCGGGCGGCGTGCGCGTCATCTGCTGGCGCTCGCGCTGGGGGGTGTCGCCGGTGCGGATGGCGACCGCGACCTCCCCGCCGATTCCCCGCAGCGGCGCGCGCAGGTTCCGCTCGATGTCGTAGGAGAGCGCCTTGAGCGGCGAGACGTACACGAGCCGGGTGCGCCCCGGCGCCGGCTCGGCGACGAGCCGATCGAGGCCCCACAGGAAGGCGGCGAGCGTCTTGCCCGAGCCGGTCGGCGCCGACAGC
>DATHAN010000071.1:0-6352 GCA_035296645.1 Thermoleophilaceae bacterium | reverse complement strand
CGCATCTGGTCGAGGATGTCGTAGATCTCCTCGCGCTCGACGCGCACCTGGTCGGTCAGCGGCACGGGCTTCCCGTTGTGGATCGCGTCGTCGAGCTTGTCGATCAGGACGAGGACATCCATGCGGTCGAAACCTCTCCTCCGGGGGCTAGCGCTTGAGCTCTTCCTCGAGCCGGGCGGCGACGCCGCCGGGAACGAGGTCGTCGAGGGGCCCACCGAAGGTGGCGATCTCCTTCACGCCGCTTGAGCTGAGGAAGCTGTATTGGGGCGAGGACATCATGTAGATGGTCTCGACGTCGGGGGCCATCTTGCGGTTGAGCTGGTTCATCTCGAATTCGTACTCGAAGTCGGAGATCGCGCGCAACCCTTTCACGATGGCGTTCGCGCCGTGCTCTCGCGCAAAATCGACGATCAGCCTATCAAAGGATTCTACCTGCACATTCCCGAATTTCGCGACTTCCCTCTCGATCATCCGCACCCGCTCCTCGGCGCTGAACAGGGTTCGCTGCTTGCGAATGGGGAGGTTGACCACCGCCACGATCACGCGCTCGAACACCTGCGCCGCGCGCTCGATGATGTCGAGGTGGCCGTTGGTCACCGGGTCGTAGGAGCCAGGGCAGATCACGACGCCCGCGCGCTCAGGAGCCACGGTGAAGGGCGATCCGGGTATCGCCGTAGACGCGTTCGTCCACGAGCGGGAGCTCGAGCTCCAGGGGCAGGCGCTTGTCGGACTCGGTCACGATCACGGCTTCGTCGGGGAGCACGGCCGGGAGGGCGCGGGAGAGCGGCCCGGCCAGGCGCGCGGCGGAACTATATGGCGGGTCGGCGAAGACGAGGTCGTAGGGTCCGCCTCCCGCCCGCAGGAACGCGAGCGCGTCACGGCGGTGGACGGCCGTCTCGACGGGCCCGAGCGCCTCGAGGTTGCGCCGGATCGTCGCCGCGGCGCGCGCGTCGCGCTCGACGAAGTCCGCGCGCTCCGCCCCGCGCGAGAGCGCCTCGATCCCGAGCGCCCCGGACCCGGCGTAGAGATCGAGTACGCGCTCGCCACCGAGCGGGCCGAGAAGCGAGAAGACGGCCTCCCGGACGCGGTCCGAGGTTGGACGGGTGGCGCGTCCGGGCGGCGACTCGAGGCGCCGGCCTCCGAAGCGCCCGGCGACGACCCGCATCGGGCTCAGCCCGCGGCGGCTTGCGGGTCCGAGCCGAAACGCGCCGCGAGGGCGTCGAGCAGGAGCGCATGCTCCGGCGCCGCGAGCTCCGGATCGCGCTCGAGCAGCGCGACGGCCAGCGCGCGGGCGCGGACGAGCAGCTCGCCGTCGTCGGGGAGGTGCGCGAACTTGAGCCGCGGCAGCCCGTGCTGGCGCGTGCCGAGCACCTCGCCCGCTCCCCGCAACTCGAGGTCGATCTCGGCGAGGCGGAAGCCGTCGGACTCGTTCGCGATCGCCTCGAGGCGCGGCAGCTTGGGGTCGCCGAACAGGACGCACAGCCCGCCGTGCTCGCCGCGGCCGACGCGTCCGCGGAGCTGGTGCAATTGCGAGAGCCCGTAGCGCTCGGCGGCCTCGATCAGCATCACGGTGGCGTTCGGCACGTCGATCCCCACCTCGATAACGCTCGTGGCCACGAGCACGTCGGCCTCGCCAGAGGCGAACTCGGCCATCGCCGCCGCCTTGTCGCGCGAGGCGAGCTGGCCGTGGACGAGCGCCACCCGCTGGTCGCGGAACTCGGTGGCGCGCAGGCGCTCGGCCTCCGCGGTCGCCGCGCGCGCCTGGAGCGCCTCCGACTCCTCGACGAGCGGGCACACGACGAAGCACTGGCGCCCACGGGCGATCTCCTCGCGGACGCGCTCGTAGGCGCGTCCGCGAGCGCGCTCGCCGGAGACGACGTGCGTCTCCACGGAGCGGCGGCCGGACGGCAGCTCGCGCAACGCGGTCGTGTCGAGGTCGCCGTAGCTCGTGAGCTCGAGCGTGCGTGGGATCGGCGTGGCGGTCAGGTGGAGCACGTGCGGCGCCCGGCCGTCCGGGGCCTTGGCGTCGAGCGCCTGGCGCTGGCGCACGCCGAAGCGGTGCTCCTCGTCGACGACCGCGACGGCTAAGTCGCGGAAGCGCACGGGCGGCTCGATCAGCGCGTGCGTGCCGACGACCAGGCCGAGCTCTCCGGTGACGAGCGCTCCGAGCAGCTCGCGTCGGCGCGCGGCCGGTGTGCCGCCGGTGAGGAGCGCGATCGGCATGAGTCCGCCGAGCAGGCGATCGAGCGTGGCGAGGTGCTGCTCGGCGAGCGTCTCGGTCGGGGCCATGAGCGCCGCCTGGCGCCCGTCCTCGACGGCGCGCAGCATGGCGTGCAGGGCGACGACGGTCTTCCCTGAGCCGACCTCCCCCATGAGCAGGCGCTGCATCGCCGCCTCGCCCGCGAGGTCGCGGTCGATCGCCGCGACCGCGGCGCGCTGGTCGCCCGTGAGCTCGAACGGAAGGCTCGCGCGCCAGCGCTCGACGACCTCGCCGCCGAGGGCGAGGCGCGCGGCGCGCCGGCGTCCGCGGCGCCTGCGCCTGCGCCGCTCCAGGGCGAGCTCGAGCAGCAACAGCTCCTCGAGCGCCAGCCTCCGGCGCGCCAGCTCGAAGTCGGCGTCGGCGTCGGGGAAGTGCGCGGCCGCGAGCGCCGCCGGCCGCTCCGGGAGGCCCTCCGCCGCTCGCACGGAGGCCGGCAGCGGCTCGATCGCGTCGTGCACCGCGTCGTGCGCGCGCCAGGCGAGCTCGCGCAGCAGCCGCTTGGTGATGCCCTCAGAGGCGGGGTAGACGGGCACGCGCCCGCGCGTGTGGATCGCCTCGTCGCTGCCGTTCGCGTGCTCCCACTCGCGCACGTGGAACTCGTTGCGGCGCTTGAGCGACCCGTGCAGGAGGACGCTCGAGCCCGCCTCGAGCTGGCGCGCGATCCACGGCTGGTTGAACCAGATCGCGAGCGCCAGTCCGCTCGCATCGGCCACCCGCGCCTCGACCCGTACGCCGCGCCGTCGGCGCATCGGCCGCGCCGACACGCCCTTGACGACCACCCCGACCGTCGCCTCCTCGCCCGGCGCGAGCGACGCCAGCGTGCGCCCCTCGCCGCGGTCGAGGTGGCGGTGAGGCAGGTGCTCGAGCAGGTCGCCGACCGTCTCGAGCCCCAGCGTCGCGGCGGCCTCGGCGGCGCGCCCGCTCAGCCCGAGCGGGGCGCTCAGCCGGCCCGGCCGCGGAGGCGAGCGCAGCGGGGCGCCGCGCGCCTCGGCGTCGGTGAGGTCGGCGGTGTCGGCGAAGCGGCGGAGGATGAGCCCTCTATAGGGCCTCGTGCGGACGCCCTACTCCGCGCTCAGCAGCCACCACCAGGCGGGCTGCCCGCCCTCGTGGTACTCGAGCTCGACCGCGGCGGGGGTCACCGCCGCAACCGCCTCGCGACCCTCCGGAGCGCCCTCGCCCGCGTGGCAGGTGACGAGCTCACGCCCGTGCGCGATCCGGTCGAGCACGGCGGCGAGCGTCTCGACGGGGTCGCCGAAGGCGATGAGCTCTTGGCCGACGTAGCCGACGGCGTCGCCGACGCGGAAGCGTCCCTGGGAGTCGTCACGCATCGCGGGGGCTACGGCCCCCGTGGCCACGCGCGCAACGGCTTCGCGCAGCGCCGCCGCGTTGTCGCCCGCCGGCAGGTCCGGGTCGAGCTCGACGAGGATAGACAGCCCCGCCTGGGGCGAGTGGGTGGGGACGACCGCGACCGGGCGCTCCGACAGCTCCGCGGCGCGCTCGGCGGCGAGCACGACGTTCGGGCTGTTGGGCAGGACGACCGCCTCCTCGGCCCCGACGGCGTGGATGCCCGCGAGCAGCTCGTAGGTCGACGGGTTCATGCTCGCCCCGCCGTCGACCACGGCGGCCCCGAGCTCCTCGTACAGGCGCACGAGACCCGGCCCGCACGCAACCGCCACGACCCCGCACCGGGCGGGCGCCGTGGCCACCCCGTCGCCGCCCGCGGCGAGGCGGGTCTCGCGCTCGGCGATCTGCTCGCGCATGTCGGCGACGTCGAAGCGGGTCACCTCGCCCACGCCCGCGAACACCTCCGCCGCGCGCTCGGGCTCGTCGGTGTGGACGTGGACGCGCAGCGTCCGCTCGTCTCCGACCACGAGCACGCAGTCGCCGACCCCCTCGAGCGCCGCCACGAACGGCCGCGACTCGAGGCCCTCGCCGAGGACGACGAAGTTCGTGCAGAAGCGGAAGTCGCTCGACTCGTGCTGGGGAAGATGCAGCGACCCGGCCGCGGCGACCGGACCGGCGGGCGCGGCGTGATGCTCGAGCTCCGGCTCCTGACCGCGGAGCGCGGCGATCACCCCGGCGACGATGATCGTGAGGCCGTACGCCCCGGCGTCGACGACGCCCGCCTCCCGCAGCGCATCGAGCTGCTCCGGCCCGCGCTCGACCGCCTCCTTGCCCGCCTCGAGCGCGCGCTCGAGCACGTCGGCGAGTAGGCGATCCTGGTCGACGTCGGTCGCCCCCACCTCGAGGCGGGTCGTCTCCATGTGCGCGAGCTCGCGGGCGACGCGGTGCGCCATCGCGGCGATCGCCGACAGCATCGTCCCCTCGGCCGGGTCGCGGAGCGACGCGTACGCCGCGTCGGCCGCCCGGGCGAGCGCCGCCGAGACCAGCACCGGGTCGACGAGCTCCCCCGGGCGCGAGGCGAGCTCCTCGGCCGCCCCGCGCACGATCTGCGACAGGATCACCCCGCTGTTTCCGCGGGCGCCGAGCAGCGCGGCGCGCGCCACCGCCGAGACCAGCTCGTCGCGCCCGAGCTCGTCGAGCGGCAGGCCGTTCAGGCCGTCGAGCTCGTCGAGCACGGCGCGCAGGGTCATCGCCATGTTGTCGCCGGTGTCGCCGTCGGCGACGGGAAAGACGTTCAGGTCGTTGACCTCGACGCGCCGGCGCTCGAGCTCCGTGCACGCGGCCGACACCGCCCTGCGAAAGCGAACGAGGCTCGGGTCGGACATCGCCAGGGATCTACACCGCGCGCACGCTCGCGTTGCGGGCGCGCGCGACTAGGCGGCCTTGAGCACCTTGCCGGCCTTGAGGCAGCGAGTGCAGACGTACTCGCGCCGGGGGGTGCCCCCGACGTCGATGCGGACCTTCTGGAGGTTCGGGTCGAAGCGCCGCTTGGTCGCCACCATCGAGTGGCTGCGGCTGTGCCCGAACGCGGGGCCCTTGTGGCAGACGTAGCAGATCTTCGGCACGGCGCGGCAGGCTAGCACTGGCGTGGCGCCGCGCGGATGCGTACGCCTGTCCTCGCGGAGTGCGCGGTGACGTGGCGCGCCGGAGGGGTGTGTGGAGCGCCCGGCTCGGGGGTACGGCGAGGGCTCGAGCGTGCGGATCCTCGCCTTCAGCGACCTCCACCGCGACCTCGAGCAGGCGCGCCGGCTCGTCGAGCGCTCGCGCGAGGCCGACGCGGTGATCGCCGCGGGCGACTTCGCCAACCAGCACCGTGGCCTCGAGGAGACGATCGGCGTCCTGCGCGAGATCGAGGCACCGACCGTGCTCGTGCCCGGAAACAACGAGACCGAGGACGCCCTGCGAGCGGCGTGCGCGCGGTGGGCGGCGACGACCGTTCTGCACGGAGACGCCGCCGAGCTCGACGAAGTCCTCTTCTTCGGCCTGGGAGCGGGCGTCCCGACGACACCGTGGGACTGGAGCTTCGACCTCTCCGACGATGAGGCCGCCTCGATGCTCGCCGGCTGCCCCGACGGGTGCGTGCTCGTCGTCCACTCGCCGCCGTACGGTCACCTCGACGGCGCGGGGTACTCGCTCGGCAGCGAGGCGATCCTGCGGGCGATCGAGGAGCACGCGCCGCGGCTCGCGGTCTGTGGGCACGTGCACGAGTGCCAAGGCGAGTCGACGACCGTCGGCTCGACCCCGCTCTACAACCTCGGGCCGCGCGGGAGGGTGCTCGAGGTGTAGGCGACCAGGCCGGGGTGCATCGATCGAGCGCCCGCGCGCGATGGCAGAGCAGCGCATGCGTCGCGCGGGCGGATGATGCGGACCGCCGGCGAGGTCGCCCTCACGCGCCTGCGTCCGCGGGCCCGCCGGGAGACGCGCTGGCTCGCGCGGGCGTCGCTCGATGCCCGTGACGCGCTGACCGGCCGCCGCGACCCGCTCGTGCCCCTCGCCGCCTCGGGCTGCCGAGCCAGCTCCCCGGCCCGGGCCGCCGGTTCGTGTCCGTCGGGCTGCTCGACGCCGGATCGCTGCGGCCCGGCGACCGGGTGCTCGATATCGGGTGCGGGCCCGGGCGCATCGCCGCCGAGCTCACGCGCCACCTGCCGCGCGGTCGTACGAGGGCTTATCGACGTCGTTACCCGAGTC
>DATHAN010000070.1:0-7531 GCA_035296645.1 Thermoleophilaceae bacterium | reverse complement strand
TACCCGCCCGAGGACCTGCTGCTCAAGCCGAGCTTCCTCGCCGCCGCGCGGCGCGCGCTCGACGAGCTCGCCGCGGAGATCGACGGGATCGCCGCGGTCGTCGGCTTCCCCGAGCACGCCGACGACGTCTACAACGCGGCCGCGGTGGTGGCCGAGGGGCGCGTCGTCGGCACCTATCGCAAGATGTTCCTCCCGAACTACGGGGTGTTCGACGAGCATCGCTACTTCCAGATCGGCGCGCAGCCGGCGATCCTTGAGCTGAACGGGGCACCGCTCGGGGTGACGGTGTGCGAGGACGTGTGGGAGCCCGGCCCGCCGACCACGTCCGAGGCGCTCGCCGGTGCCCAGCTCATCGTCAACCTGTCGGCCTCGCCCTACCACGCCGGCAAGCCGCTCGAGCGCGAGCACATGGTCGCCCAGCGCGCGCGCGACTCGCTCGTCGCCGTCGCCTTCTGCAACCTCGTCGGCGGTCAGGACGAGCTGGTCTTCGACGGGATGAGCGCGGTGATCGACGAGCGCGGCGAGGTGCTCGCCCGCGCCGTCCAGTTCGACGAGGAGCTCCTCCTGTGCACGATCGACCTCGGGTCGGTCACCGCCGAGCGCCTGCGCGACACCTCCCACCGTCAGGCCGTCCGCGCCGGGCGCCCCGCCGGCGACCCGGTGACGCGGCTCGCGGCGTTCGAGGTGCCGGTGGATGAAGCGGGGAGCGCGCCCGGAGACGACGGCGGCGACCTCGGCGGGAGGATCGCCGAGCCGCTCGGGGCGGAGGCCGAGGTCTACGCGGCGCTGACCACCGGCCTGCGCGACTACGTCGACAAGAACGGGTTCTCGGGCGTCGTGCTCGGCCTCTCGGGAGGGGTCGACTCGGCGCTCGTGGCGCTCGTCGCGGTCGACGCCCTCGGAGCGGAGCGCGTGCGGTGTGCGGTGATGCCCTCGCGCCATTCATCGGGAGGAACACAGGAGGACGCGCGGCGACTCGCTCGCAACCTGGGGATCGAGACGTTCGAACTCGAGATCGAGGTGCCTATGAACGCCTACGAGGACCTGCTCGCCGAGCCGTTCGCGGGCCGCGAGCCCGACATCGCCGAGGAGAACATCCAGGCGCGCATCCGCGGGAACCTGCTGATGGCGCTGTCGAACAAGTTCGGCTGGCTGGTGCTCGTGACCGGGAACAAGTCGGAGCTGTCGGTCGGCTACTCGACGCTGTACGGCGACATGGCCGGCGGCTTCGGGCCGATCAAGGACGTGTTCAAGCGCTGGGTCTACCGGCTCCTGCGCTGGCGCGAGGATCAGGCCGAGGGCGAGCTGCTGCCGCCGGAGATCGTGGGGCGGGCGCCGACCGCGGAGCTGCGCGCCGAGCAGCGCGACGAGGACGACCTGCCGCCGTACGAGCTGCTCGACCAGATCCTCTCCGCCTATGTCGAGGAGGAGCTCGACGTCGAGCAGATCGTCCATCGTGGATTTCCTCCGGAGGAGGTCGAGCGGGTCATCCGGATGGTCGACGGGGCCGAGCACAAGCGCCGCCAGGCGCCACCGGGCGTGCGCATCTCGATCAAGGCGTTCGGCCGCGATCGGCGGCTGCCGATCACCAACCGGTTCAGCGCGGGGCGCGCGGCGCGATAGGCGCGACGGACTCGGCTCGCCCGCGGCGCGCTCGTTCGCGCCGACGCTCAGGGGACCGACAAGCGACCCTGCGCCGGCCCCGGCGGCGGCCCCGGGTCCTGACCTACGAGCTCGCGCAACCGCCGCGCCGCGGTTGGCGCGTCGGCGCCGCGGTTGTTGTTGAACATCGTCCGCACGTCCTGCGCCTGCTCGGCAAGACCCTCGACGCGAGCGGCGATCTCGCGCAGCTCGTCGTCCGAGTAGACCCACCCGAAGCGCTCGGCGACGGTCTTACCGTGAAGGTAACCTTGAGTGTTACGGCCGTGGGCGCGCAGGTAGGCGAGGCGGTCGGTGGTGACCGCGTCGAGCGGCGGCATGATCGGGACGTGGTCGCCTGGCGGCGCGTCGACGCACACGAAGGCCGCCCCGCGCTCTGACAGGAAGTCGAGGGCCCGCTCGACACGCTTGTCGCGGACCCAGCCGCGGTGACGGAACTCGACCGCCACGGTGTGCGGCGCGAGCCGGTCGATCAGGGGCGCGAGCTCGTCGAGCCCGTGGCTTTTGGGCGCGAAGGCGGGCGTGAGCTGGAGCAGGAAGGCCCCGAGCTTGCCCGCCTCCGACAGCGGCGCGAGCTCGGCGACCAGCCGATCGGCCATCGCCGCCTCGAGCTCGGGCGTGAGGCGCAGGCGCCCGCGTGCGTTGGTCTCGGCGTGCTCGCGCAGATCGGCGGGCAGCGAGTCGAGCGTCGCCGCGTGCCGTGAGAGCAGCCGATGGAGCTTCACGTCGAACGTGAATCCGGCCGGCGTGATGCGCGCCCAGCGCTCGACGGTCCGCCACTCGGGGATCGCGTAGAAGCTCGAGTTGACCTCGACCGCCTCGAAGCGCTCCGCGTACCACGCCAGGCGGTCGCGGGCCGGCAGATCCTGCGGATACCACTCCTCGACGAACCCGGGGTCGGCCCAGCTCGAGGTGCCGACGCGGATGCGGCCTGGCATGAGCCGAACATACGCAAACGCGGCTCGAGGCGGCTCATGGCTGCACGGGCGCTGCCGATGATGAGCCCGTGGACCTCGTCTACGGCGTCATCGAGCTTGTCGTCGAGGCGCTTAGCGGCCTCCCGCTCTGGGCGTGTATCGTGGTGACGTTGTCCGTCGCCGTCCCGCTCACCCTGTGGCACGAGGCGGGCCACGCAGTCGCGGCGCTCGCACTCTCCCGAGGGCCGGTCGAGGTGAGCCTCGGGGGTGATGTCCGTCCCCTCTGGCTGGAGATCGGCCGGCGACGAGTCGAGCTCGGCCTCTCGCCGTTCGGCGTCGGCCGGTGCACATAAGACCTGAGACTCTGCATCAAGATCGGCACGAGGCATGGATCGCACTCGCTGGACCTGCGGCGTCGGCGGTCGGAGGCGTCGGGCTGATGGGACTCGCCATCGGGTTGCGGGGCAGCAGCGAGCTGCTGGTCGACGTACTCGTCGTTGGGGCATTGGTGTCAGGTGCAGGCACGGTCACGAGCCTGCTTCCGATCCGCTACGCCCTCGGCTCGGGGGCGGCCGGCGGGGAAAGCAACGGCCTGGCCGCATGGCGGATCCTCACCAGAGGTACACGCCGCATTCCCGTGGCGACGCACGGTGTCGAGACTCCTGCGGCACTGGCCATCCGGACCGCTTACGCCGTCGTCCTGTTGGCCATCACCGCCGTAGCCTTCTTCCTGAGCGTGTCCCTCGGCCTGATCCTCGTTCTCCTCTTCCTCGTCGCTTGGTGGGTCCAGGCGGCCGACGTCCGCGCCGGGCGATAGCTCCTCGCTTCCGCCCCCCGGAAGGAGTTGCTCGCCTCTCTTCGAAGGGCGAACTCACAGTCCCCAGGAGCGTCCGACGCCCAGACGATCCTCCTCAATAGAGCGATCGACAAGGTAGAGAGCGTCGCCCGAGAGGAGCCTTGACCGGGTTCGCTCCGTCTTGCCCTCGGTTCCTCAGCGCCCGCGCCGCCCGAACGAGTGCGCCGCAGGTGCCACGGCCCGCAGATCATCGTCCGCGCCGACACCAGCTGCGGCGACCTTCCCGGGCGCCTCGGCTCGCTCCCCCGCCTCCGAGCTCCACACCCGCCCCGGCTCGATGTGGCGGACCTCGCCGAGCGGGAGGTCGGGCCGCTCGAGCCGCCGCACCGTGTCGACCACGACGTTGGTCACGCCCTCGCGGCGCTCGAGGCGGCCCTCTGCGAGCAGGAGCGGCTCGGCGCGCACCGCGAGGCGGTGGCGCTCGTACACCGGCGGCGACACGATCAGGTTGATCGTCCCGTGCTCGTCCTCGAGCAGCATGAAGGTTACCCCGCGGGCGGTCGCCGGGCGCTGGCGGGCGAGCACGAGGCCCGCCGTCCTCACCCGGACGCCACCCGGTGTGCGCTCGAGGTCGGCGCTCGAGAGCACGTCATCGCCGAGCTCCGGGCGCATGAGCTCGAGCGGGTGCTCGCGCAAGGTGACCTTGGTCGAGCCGTAGTCGGCGAGCATGCGCTCCCACGGGGTCATCGCCCGCAGGGCGGGCGCGGGCGCCGGCTCGAGCGGGAGGGCGAGCTGGACCCCCTCGTCGCTGCGCGGCCCGCTCGCCACCGCGAGCGGGGAGACTCCGAGCAGCCACAGCGCTCGCCGGCGGGCGTGGAAGGCGTCCTCCGAGTCGGTCGCCCCGTCCACGAGCGCGTCGCACGCGCCCGCCCAAGCGAGCCGCTCGAGCGCATCACCGTGCGTGGCGCACCGGGCCGCCACATCGGCCACCGACCGGAACGGTCCACTTCGCTCGCGCTCGGCCACCAAAGCGCGCACGTCCTCCTCGCGCACCCCGGCGACGTAGCCGAGCCCGATCCGGACCGCCAGATCCCCGCCCCGCCCACTCGCGCGCTCCGCCGCGCACTCCACGCCGCTGCGCACCACGCACGGCGCCAAGACCTCCACCCCCCTCCGCTGCGCCTCGTGCACGAGCGAGTCGGGCGGGTAGAAGCCCATCGGCTGCTCGTTGAGCAGGGCGCACAGGAACTCCTCGGGATAGTGCACGCGCAGCCACGTCGACTGGTAGGCGAGCAGCCCGAACGCCGCGGAGTGCGCCTTGGGGAAGCCGAACCCGGAGAAGCCGACGATCTGCGAGTAGACACGCTCGGCGACCTCACGGGAAGCCCCGCGCGCGATCGCCCCGGCGACGAACATCTCCTCGTAGGAGCGCATCGCCGCCTCGGAGCGCTTCTTCGACATGGCGCGGCGCAGGCCCTCGGCCTCGCCCGGCGAGAAGCCCGCGAAGGCCATCGCCACCTCGATCACCTGGTCTTGGAAGACGATCGCCCCGAGCGTGTCGCGCAGGACGGGCTCAAGCGAAGGATGCTCGTACGGCACCTGGTAGCTCGGGTCGGCGCGCAGCGCCTTGCGCCGCTCGATGTAGGGATGGACGGCGCCCCCCTGGATCGGCCCAGGACGCACGAGCGCGACCTGCACGGTCAGGTCGTCGAGCGACTCGGGGCGCGTGCGCTTGAGCATCTGCATCTGCGCGCGGCTCTCGATCTGGAATGTGCCGGTGGTCTCCGCCGCCTGGATCTGGCGGTAGACCTCGCGGTCGTCGAGCGGGATGCGCGAGAGGTCGATCCGCTCGGAGCGCACGCGGGCGATCTCCTCGACGCAGCGCTCGACCGCCGACAGCATCCCGAGCCCGAGCAGGTCGAGCTTGAGGAAGCCCGCGTCGGCGCACGACTCCTTGTCCCACTGCACCATCTGGCGGCCCTCCATGGCCGCGGGCTGGATCGGGCACACTTCGGCGAGCGACTCGGTCGAGATGACCATCCCGCCCGGGTGCTGGCTCACATGGCGGGGAAGGTTTTGGACGTCGCGCACGAGCCGCGCGAGCGCCCGCCAGCGCGGCGAGGCGGCGCGCCGCTCGCCCACGCAGGCGGCGATGTCGCGCTCGATCCCGCCGGCCTCCCACGGGTCGACCGCGCGTGCCAAGCGCTCGACCTCGACCGGCGGCAGCCCGAGCGCCTTGCCGAGGTCGCGCACCGCCCCGCGCGTGCGGTAGGTCGAGAAGGCCGCTACGAGCGCCGAGCGGTCGTGGCCGTAGCGCTCGTGCACGCGCGGGATCAGCGCCTCGCGGATGTCCCGCGGGAAGTCGAGATCGATGTCGGGGAGGGCGGAGAGCTCCTCGTTCAGGAAGCGGCCGAGGAAGAGGTCGTACTCGACCGGGTCGACGTGCGAGAGCCCGGTCAGGTAGCAGACGATCGAGGACACGCTCGAGCCCCGGCCGCGGCCGGGCGGAAGCAGGGCGCGCGCCGTGTCGGGCCCGCGCACTTCGCAGGCGACCTCGCGCGCGAGCTCGAGCATGTCGCGGTGGAGCAGGAAGAAGCCCGAGAGACTAAGGCTCTGAATGACGTTTAGCTCCTGCTCGAGACGGGCGGCCGCCTCGTTGCGCGAGCGCCGGCCCGCGTAGCGCTCCTCGAGGCGCTCGCGGCACAGCTCGGCGAGGCGGTGGTCGGCGGTTCCGTCCTCGGCGCCCGGGTAGCGGTAGCCGAGGTCGCGCGTGAGGTCGAAGCGCAGGCGCTCGGCGAGGCGGCCCGACTCGTGCACGGCCTCGAGGTGGTCGCGGAAGCGCTCGGCCATGCGCTCGGGCGGGGTGAGCACGTGCGAGCGGTTGCCCCGCCGCACGGGCTCCGTCTCGTCGAGGGTGGCGCCGTGGCGGACGGCGACGAAGGCGTCCTGGAGCGCGGCGCGGGCCGGCTCGTGGACGTGCACGTTGCCGGTGGCCACCGCAGGGACCCCGAGCCGCTCTGCGAGCTCCGCGAGCAGGCGGTTACGCCGGCGGTCGCGGCGGGCGAACGGGCGCTGGAGCTCGACGCGGAAGCCGTCGGGTCCGAAGGCGTCGCGCAGGCGGCGGCCGAGCTCCGCGGCCCCGCGGTGCTCACCTCGCTCGACGCGCGCGGCGAGCGCGCCCTCGCGCGCGCAGCCCGACAGGCACACGAGGCCCTCGGCGTGGTGCTCGACCACCTTGAGCGGCGTGGTCGGGGCGAGCGGCTCCCGCCCCGGTGCCGGGCGCGTGCCCACGTGCGCGAGCGTCAGCAGCCGGCACAGGTTGCGATAGCCGCGCTCGCTCTCGCACAGGAGGGTCAGGTGGTGACCGTCGTCGAGCGTGAGCTCGGCACCGACGATCGCCCTTACCCCGAGCGGCTCGGCCGCCTGGGCGAGCTCCATCGCGCCGTGGAGGCCGTCGTGGTCGGTGAGGGCGAGCGCCGCGTGCCCCTGTTCCGCGGCCGCGGCCGCCAGCTCGATCGGATGCGAGGCCCCGTCGAGGAACGAGAAGGCGGAGTGGCAGTGGAGCTCGACGTACGACATGCGAACACATGTTCGCATGGCTGGGAAGTGGCGCCCCTTCTTCACGTCTCGGCCGCACGCGGGATAGGCGGTGTCGCCCTAGATCACGGCGCACTAACCTCACGCTTTCGCGCTCCCGCGCGTCTTCTCCGTGTGGCGCTCCCGCCCTTTCAGACCTTCCTCGATCGTCACGCCGCCGAGCTCTTGCGCTTTCTGACAGCGGTCGTCGGCCCGGACGACGCCGAGGACTGCTTCCAGGAGACCTGCCTCGCCGCGCTGCGCGCCTACCCCGACCTGCCCTCCGAGTCGAACCTCAGGGCGTGGGCATTCACGATCGCCCGGCGCAAGGCGATCGACGCCGGCAGGGCGCGCGCGCGACGGCCCGTGCCCGTGGCCGACGCGAACCACCCGCCGATCGACGGAGCACCCGCGAGCGATCACTCGAGCGCATGGACGCCGATCGCGGCGCTGCCTCCCAAGCAGCGTGCGGCCGTCTTCCTGCGCGTCGCGGTCGAGCTGCCTCACCGCGAGGTGGCGCGCATCCTCGACTGCTCGGAGGAGGCCGCGCGCCGAAGCGCCCATGAGGGCCTGAGGCGACTAC
>DATHAN010000069.1:0-2074 GCA_035296645.1 Thermoleophilaceae bacterium | reverse complement strand
CCTTAGCAGCCCCGCGAGTCGCTCCTCGACGTCTGCGACACCGACCGTGTCGTCCCGCGCCGCGTACCGCTCGCGCGCCTCGGCAAGGAGCGCAGCGGCGCGCTCCGTGTCTCCGCGGAGCTGCGCGACCTCTGCAAGGTTCGCGAGCGTGTGCGCGATCCACCGTTCCCGTTGCGTCGCGCCGAGCACCGCGCGCGCCTCCTGCAGCGCGGCCTCCGCCTCCGGCAGGTCCCCGCGCGCGAGCGCGAGGTCGGCGGTACGCCAGAGCGTGCTCGCGATCCCCCAGCGATCGCCGGCGCGCCGGAAGATGTCTCGCGCGGCGCCGAGGTGTCGCTCCGCACCGGCGTAGTCCCCGGCCGTCGTGTCGATCAGGCCGAGCCCGGCGAGCGCGAGCCCGATGCCGCGCCGGTCGCCCTGAGCACGCCGCAGCTCGAGGGCCTGCTCGAGCGCCGCGCGGGCGGCCGGAAGTGCGCCCTCCGCGAGATCGAGGTACGCGCGCCGGACGAGCACCGCGGCCTGTCCCGCCTCGTCGCCGGCGGCCTCGAAACGCGCCGCGCTCTGGTCGAGCAGGGCGCGCGCCCGCGCGAGGTCGCCGCGCTCGCGCACGATCCCCGCCTGGTTCGCAAGCACGTAGCTGATGGCGGCGTCGCAAGAGATCTCGACAAACGGTTGGAGGCTGTCCTCGAAGACCATGCGCAGGCCCTGCCGCCCGCCGGAGGGGCTGGTCCGGATGTCGGCGACGTTGACGGGCGACGGAATCCGGTCGGACGTGCCTGCGCGCACCCTGAAGAGCTCGATGCTCCGCTCCATCAGCTCCTCGGCCGACCCCAACGCCCCGAGGATCCAATACGCGACCCCGAGCGAGTAGACGCCGATTCCCTCCGTGGCCTCGAAGCCGTGGCGCCGCGCGTGTTCCAGCGCTCGCTCGCACCACGGAATCGCGACGTCGGCAGCGTCGCTCGCGATGCCGAGCTCACCGAGGAACTGGAGCGCGCGCCATTCGGCGTGTGCGTCACCGATCTCGGCTGCGACCGCGTAGCTCTCCTCGGCGTGGACGAGCCCGCGGGGCAGCTCGCCGCTGCGGAAGTCGATCGCGGCCGCCGCCAGGAGTGCCTCCGCGCGCAGAACCGTACGCCCGGGGGCGGCGGCGAGCGCGGCGTCGAAGCGCCGCTGCGCCTCATCGAGGTCGATCCGGCGGAGCCAGAACGGGCCGAGGGCGACGCAGAAGCGGAGCGCGTCGCGCGGAGCGCGCTCGAGGAGCCTGTCGAGTGCCGCGCGCAGGTTGGCGGCGTCGCGGTCGAGCCGCGGCGAGCTCCGCTCGCGTTCGGCCAGCGCGAGCGCCCACTGCGCGTGCCGGTCGGCGAGCGCATCCGTCTCGCCCGCCTCGTCGAGCCGCTCGCGCGCGTAGAGGCGGACGGTCTCGAGCAGCCGGTAGCGGCGCTCGCGCGAGGAGCTCTCGTCCGCGACGACGAGCGACTTCTCGACGAGGCGCGCGAGCACGTCGGCGATCTCCGCCGAGTTGAGATCGCGGTCGGCGCAGACGCTCTCGACGGCCTCGAGCTCGAAGCCGCCGGCGAACGCGGCGAGCCGGCGGAAGAGCGTCTGCTCGTCGGGCTCGAGCAGGTCATGGCTCCAGTGGAGCGTCGCGGCGAGCGTGTGCTGGCGTGTCGGCGACGCGTAGCTCCCCGTGCGGAGCAAGCGAAAGCGGTCGTCGAGTCGTTCCGCGATCGCGGCCGGGCCGAGGGCGCCGAGGCGCCCGGCCGCGAGCTCGAGCGCGAGGGGCAGTCCGTCGAGGCGGAAGCAGATGCGGGCGACGTCGACGGCGTTCTCGTCGTCGAGCTCGAACCCGGGCGCGGCCGCAGCCGCGCGCTCCACGAAGAGGCGCACCGACTCGTACCCGAGGAGCTGCGGCGGCGCGAGTGCCTGCTCGGGGTCCGGGATGTCGAGGGACGGAACACGGAACACGACCTCGCCCGGCACGCGCAGCGGCTCCCGGCTCGTGGCCAGGATCTTCAGGCCGGGCGCCGAGCGCAGCAGCACGTCCCCGAGCGCCGCGGTCGCGGCGAGGAGGTGC
>DATHAN010000068.1:0-4548 GCA_035296645.1 Thermoleophilaceae bacterium | reverse complement strand
CGCGCGGGCGACGCGCGGAGCCGTCCGCGCCCGCTACTCGGGCCGAGCGACGCCGGGGCTGCGTCCGGGTGCGGTCACTCGGGTTGCCCGGGCCGCTCACACGGGCGAGCTTACCCCTCGCGCACGAACGAGGCGATCTCGTCGACGAGCTCCGGCCGGTCGATCCACGGCCAGTGACCGGCGTCCGCGACCATTCGGACCCGCGCCGGGGCGCCGAGCGCCTCGGCGTAGGCGTGCGCGAAGTCGGTGGTGATGTAGGGATCCCGCTCGCCCCAGACGATCAGCGCGGGCGCCTCGAGGTCGCCGAGGCGCGCGCCAGCGCGCTCGAGCACCTCGGGCGGGGCCGACCGGTAGAGCTTGAGCGCCGCGCGCTGGGTGCCATGGTCGAAGTGGCTCCAGGCCCGCTCCGCGAGCGCGTCGACGTGCGGCCCGCGCGTGACGAACGCCTGACGCAGAGCGCGCCGGAGCGCGAAGCGCGTGGTGAACCCCATCGCGAGCTCGCCGAGCAGCGGCGTCCGCCAGATCCGCGCCCACCGGTGCCACCGATACCCGGGCAGGAGCGGCACCGAGTTGATAATCACGAGGCGCTCGATCGACTGCGGGCGGCGCTGGGCGAGCGCGAGCCCGACGCCACCCCAGTCGTGCACGACGAGCGACAGTTGCTCGAGCCCGAGGTGGTCGACGAACGCCGCGAGGAAGTCGGCGTAGCCGTCGATCGAGTAGTCGAAGCTCGCGGGCTTGGCGGAGCCGCCGAAGCCGGGCAGGTCGGGCGCCAGCCCGCCGGTGCGCCCGAGCAGCGAGCGGAAGTCATCGCCGTCGGTCGGGTTGCCGTGGAGGCAGAGGACGGGCGCGTGCCCGCCGCCGCGGGGTGGCTCGGCCTCGCGCCACATGATCGGCAGGCCGGCGATGTCGGCACGGCGCTCTGCGACGGCCGGTCTGGGCGGGCCGGTGCGCTCGGTCTCCATCGACGCGAGCATCGCACGCCGGCCGTTGACCGGACGTTTCCGTGAGGCGCCGGCGGGCCCGTGCCAGGTGGGGCGATCTGCGTCGACCGCGTCGCTCGAGGGCCGCATGCGAGCATGGCCCCATGGCGACGACCTGGTGCGCGGTCGACCCACCCGTGGCGAGCCCGGGCGGGAGCGCCCGATGAGCGCCCCGGTCGCCGCGCCCCGCTGGCGCCGCCCCGATCGCCGGCGCGTTCGCGCCGTCCGGGACCGCCTGCGCGCCGCCTACGGACGACCGCTGCTCACCCCGCACCGCGCGCCGATCGACGAGCTCGTGCTCACCGTCCTGTCGCAGAACACGAACGACCGCAACCGCGACGTCGCCTACGAGCGCCTGCGCGGGCGCTTTCCCGGAGGGTGGCCCGAGGTCCGCGAGGCGCCGGTCGAGGAGGTCGAAGAGGCAATCCGCCCCGGTGGGCTCTCGAACACCAAGGCCGACCGCATCCAGCAGATCCTCCGCGCGCTCGGCGACGACGATCTCGCGTGGCTCGCCGAGGCGCCGCTCGTCGAGGCACGCGGCTTCCTCACCTCGCTCCCCGGCGTCGGGCGCAAGACCGCGGCGTGCGTGCTCCTGTTCTCGTTCAGCCGGCCCGACGTGCCGGTGGACACGCACGTCTTCCGGGTCGGCGGCCGGCTCGGGCTCTTCCGTCCCGGCGCGTCGTTCGAGGAGGCGCACGACGAGCTCACGCGGCTTGCCGCCGGCGACCCCGACGAGGCCTACGAGCTGCACGTCGGCCTCATCCGTCACGGGCGGCGGACGTGCGTCGCGCGCGCGCCGCGCTGCCCGGAGTGCCCGGTGCGGACGCTGTGCCCCTATGGCCGGGCGCGTGTCCGCGCGGGCGCGACCTCATCGCGGAGTCGGGCGGCGGAGGGGCCGACGCGCGGGGGGCGAGCCTGAGACCCGCGCTGAGAGCGACGCTGTCGCGCGCCACCCCTCTTCTCGACCTACCCAGCATCGACGTCGGGGTCACAAGCGCCCGAATCGTCGGGCACGGGCTGAAGGCCTCGGCCGACATCTTCTTCTCCAATTGCGAGACGGTGACCTTCGACTCGCTCCGGGACATCCTCAACCCGACCGTCCTCAAGGGTGAGATCACCCTTGCCACGGGCGCGATGCCGAAGGTCACGGTCGAGACCGGCCAGCGCATACTCGCGCTTCTGCGGCGTATGGCCGAGCGCCAGCAGGCGCTCACCGACGACGAGGACGCCATCGAGTGGGGCGTGACGTACCTCCAGTCGGCGCGCCCGGAGGAGTGCGACATGGCCGACCGCCAGGAGGAGCGCTGGCGGGCGTTCTCGGATTTCAAAAGGCTCGACGAGGACGCTCAGGGAGAGGGCCGCCCGCCCTTCCACGTGCGCGTCGTGCTCGTCGACAGCGGGGGCCGGCGCTACATCCGTAGCCAGCCCTTCCGCGACTATGTGCGGAAGACGCAGGACCCGAGGGCGGGGAACAACGCGGCGATCGTCAACCGCATGATGCGTGTGGGTTGGGAGCGCCGCGCCAAGGAGGGCCGGATCAACGCCGCCCGACCGGGCTTCCCAGGCCAGCTTTCGTGGGCCTTCCTCGAGGTTCCGCCGAGGTGGGAGGAGGGCCAGTGACCCGCGCGCCGCTTTACGGCTTTACGGGTCTTGGGGTTATCTCCCCTGCGCGTGCGCGTGCGCGTGCGCGTGCGCGTGCGCGCGCGCACGCGCGTAGAGCCGTAAAGGTCCGTAAAGAAGTCTTGAGCATGGTGGTGTCGCCGTGACGGCATCGACGCCGTCGACACCCCTCACCGCCGGCCAGCCCCTCACCGCCGAGCAGTTGGCCGCGCGCTGGCAGGTCCCGCGCTCGTGGATCTATCACCGCACGCGCGAGGGCGTGATTCCGGCGGTGAAGTTGGGTCGCTACTACCGCTACCGCACTGATGCCATCGAGAGGTTCGAGCACGAGGGAGGGCTCAGCGCGTGATGGTCACGACGAGCCGCGGCTCAGCTTCCCCGAGCTCGTGCTCGGCTCACGATCCCGGCCTCGCAGTCCTCGCCCGCGTCCCCGAGTCAACGCATGTGACCCCCATGTCCTTTTTTGAGGCTACGGAGCCCGGCCACCCCGCTATGCGCCCGGAGGCTCATGCCATGCCAAAGCTCCGGTTTTCCACAAGAAGGGCTCCTGTATGACCGTGAACAGACGTAGAGCGCCGGATGGGCTCCAGAAGCCCGGAAAGCGCATGTGGAGCGCGATCCTGACCGAGTTCGACCTCGACGAGAGAGAGCTGCTCGTGCTCGAGCAGGCGTGTCGGCAGGCCGACAATGTGGCCGCCCTGGAAGCCGAGATAGCGGCGTCTGGGCTCGTCACTCCGGGCTCGAAGGGACAGATGAGGCTCAGCCCGACCGTCACCGAGCTACGCCAAGCGAGGCTCGCCGTCTCGCGGCTTCTGAACGACCTGGCGCTGCCGGACCAAGACGACCAGTCCGAGCCGAGCCGCCGTGGGCGCAAGGCAGCGGAAGCGCGCTGGAAGGGGACCGTGTGATGGGACGCCGCCGCGACTCACACCGCCGCGGCCACGAGACTGACCGATCGCGAGGAGATCGACTTGCTCGGCTGGGTCGACGACGGGTTCGACTCCGACGAGGCTCGCCGGGCGGCCTGGGAGGAACATCGGGACGGACTCCTCGACACCCGCGACGGCGGCGTGCCGGGCACGCGCCCGAGGGCCTTTTGGGATTACGAGCCCGGCACGCCCGACGAGGCTGACTTCATGGAGCCGTGCTCGTCGGCACCCGGCGGCGAGCGCGTCGACAGCGACGCGCTGCGGGAGGCGCAGATCAGATACCTGGCCGAGCGGGGCGAGCTGCGCGACGACGAGTTCCAAGCGCTCGCCGACGGCGTGGCCGCGAAGGCGACGTGGACCGAGAAGGCGCAGGAGGAGGCGCGCCGCCGCCTTGACGCCGCGCTCGAGGGCCTCGCCCGTCGCGGTGACGATCACAGGGGGGACAGCAAAGAGGAATGTTAAGTGTCTAACCCTTTACGTAAGGAGGTTCACCATGGCTGACGCAATCATTCAGAACGGGCTCAAGGTCCGTGTGAACGATCAAGACGAGCAGCTCGAGCGCATGCGCGGGCTCGGCCTGACGGGCGACCTCGTAGCGGGCGAGGCGGCGAGCTGGCGGCGGTTCTTACCCGGAAAGCTCCCGTGGCGCGAGCTGCACCGCTTCGAGGAGGAGATTGGGCGCCTCGAGGCTCGCCGCCGCGAGCTCACTCCGGGCTCGAGGAGTTGAGCGCCCAGCTCAGGGACGCGCCCAGCCAGGACGTGCGGGCGCTCGCCACCTAGGAGAGGGGCGGGCGTCGGGGGCCGCAGCCCGAGTCGAGCCGCACAAAGATCGAGGCCGAGATCGAGCGCGTGCAGCAGGCGCTTCAGGCGCTCCACTTGGCCGTCGACGACACGACTGCCGAGCGAGCCGAGTTCGTCGAGAAGAATCGGCGCCGACTCAAGGCAGAAGCCCACGAGGCTGTCGCGAAGGCGCGCGCCCGCGCAGTGGCCGCGCTCGATGAGCTCGAGGCCGCCCG
>DATHAN010000067.1:0-2639 GCA_035296645.1 Thermoleophilaceae bacterium | reverse complement strand
ACGGGCGCCCGTTCGCGCTCCCCGATCACCTGGACCGTCTCGAGCGCTCGGCTACGGCCCTGCGCCTCGGCTACCCGGTACCGCGCTCCGAGCTCGAGGCCGAGGCGCGGGAGCTTCTCTCGGCGCGCGGGGGAACGGAGTTCGACGGCTGCCTGCGGCTCGTGCTCACGCGCGGGGGGCGGCGCCTGCTGCTCACCGAGCCGCTTCCCTCGGGACCCGCGCGCCCGCGGCTCGGGCTCGTGACATACGCCCCGCCGCGGGTGCTCGACGGGATCAAGTCGCTCTCCTACGCCGGCAACATGCTCGCCAGCCGCCTCGCGCGCGAGCGCGGCTTCGACGAGGCGCTGCTCGTGACGCCGCACGGTCGCGTGCTCGAGGCACCCACGGCGACGATCTTCTGGGTCGGGCCCGATGGGCGGCTCGCCACCCCGCCGCTCGAGGACCACATCCTCGCCTCGATCACGCGCGACCGCCTGATGCGGCTGGTCGAGGTCGAGGAGCGGCCGCTCGCGAGCGACGAGCTCCTCCACGCCTCCGAGGCGTTCCTCGCCTCGAGCGTGCGCGAGGTCGATCCCGTGGGGGCCGTCGAGGAGCGCATGTTCGAGGGCGAGGGCGAGGTGACGCGCACGGCGGCCACCGCGCTGCGCGAGCACATCGAGAGCGAGCTCGCGCTCGGCTTGAGGTAGGCGCGCGCGCCCGCGCGCCTCGGGCGACCGAGCCGTCGACGATCGCCGCCGGCGCTGCCCCTAAACCGGGGCTCGCTCAGCCGACGCGTCCGCCCAAGCCGGGCTCCGAGGCTTCGGCCGGGTCGACGGCGCGCGTCGACGAGCCGTCGAGGCAGTAGCTCAGGTACCAGGCGAGGTGGCGCGCGGCCCCGGCAACGCCGTCGGCGGCCCCGCGAGCGCCATGGAGCAGCCTCAAAGCCATGACGCACGGGATGATACCCCCCGCACCGGCCGGTAATCGTCGGTCCGGCGGCCTCGATCTCCCGCAAAGAGCGACCATGCGCGTCACCACCGTCATCGGCAACCGGCCCCAGTTCGTCAAGGCGGCGGCCGTCTCCGGGCGCCTGCGCGAGGTCGCCGACGAGACGACGATCCACACCGGCCAGCATTACGACGACGAGCTGTCGGCGGTCTTCTTCGACGAGCTCGGCATACCCCCTCCCGAGCGCGAGCTCGGCATCGGCTCGGGGACGAACACCGACCAGGCTGCGCGCATGCTCGCCGCGCTCGCCCCCGAGCTCGCGGCCGCACGCCCCGACGTCGTGCTCGTCTACGGCGACACCAACTCGACGCTCGCCGGCGCGCTCGCCGGCGCCCAGGCCGGCGTGCCCGTGGCGCACGTCGAGGCGGGCATGCGCTCGTTCGACCGCGCGATGCCGGAGGAGCTCAACCGGGTGCTCACCGACCACGCGAGCTCGCTGCTCCTGTGCTCTACGCCGGCCGCGGTCGCCAACCTCGAGCGCGAGTCGGTGCTCGGGGAGGTTCACCTCGTGGGCGACGTGATGGCCGACGTCGCGCTCGCGTTCGCGCCGCTCGCGCAGGAGCGCTCGCGCGCCCTCGTCGAGCACGGCGTCGAGGCGGGCGAGTACCTGCTCGTGACCGCCCACCGCGCCGGCAACGTCGACGACCCGGCGCGGCTCGAGCGCCTCGTTGCCCTGCTCGAGGCGCTGCCGTTCCCGGCGGTCTTCCCCGTGCACCCACGCACGCGCGCGCGGCTCGCCGCGGCGCCCGAGCTAGCAGAGCGCCTCGAGCGCGCGTCCGGCCTGCGCCTCACTCGCCCGCTCGGGTACCTCGACTTCCTCGCCCTGCTGTCAGGCGCCCGCACGCTCCTCACCGACTCGGGCGGCGCGCAGAAGGAGGCCTATCTGCTGGGTGTGCCGTGCCTGACGCTGCGCGACCGCACGGAGTGGATCGAGACGGTGGAGGCCGGGTGGAACACGCTCGTCGACCTCGATCCCGCGACGGCACTCGCGGCCCTCGAGCGGCGGCCGCCCTCCGGCGAGCGGACCGACCTCTACGGCGGTGGTCGGGCCGGGGAGCGCGTTCGCGACCTGCTGGCCGCGTGTGCCCCCCGGCGCTGAACGGCTTGCGTCGCTCGCGCGCGTGCCCTAGGGTGCGGCGCGAGCGGGAAACTCACGAAGGGGGAATGATGACCGCGGGCGCCGAGACGAGCAGGCTGCGCAACGCGAGAAAGACCGCGGTGTTGGCACTGATCGGCGCTCTGGGCATCGCCGTAGCCATTCCCTCGTCAGCTTCGGCCGTGTCGAGCCAGACGAGGTGCGAATAGAGGCGACGGAGCAGGGTGTCCTGCGGGAAGCTGCCGGCAGGGGGGTGTGCTCGCCGGACGGCGTCTCGAGGACGTTCGTATGCCGCCCGTCGTCTCCCGGCGGTAGCGAGGTCTTCGCCGAGTTCACGGCGTCGGACGGGGACGTGTGCGCTCGCGGCCGCTCGGGATGTCGTTCTTCGTCCCGGGCGTCTACTTCGACGAGTTCACCATCGAGGGCTGCCCGCCCGCCGATACGTGCACGATCCGCGGCACGCCCCGCAACGAGACCATCCGCGGAACCTCCCGTGCCGATGTGATCTGCGCCGGGGACGGGAACGACATCGTCTACGGCCTTGGTGGGAACGACC
>DATHAN010000066.1:0-7605 GCA_035296645.1 Thermoleophilaceae bacterium | reverse complement strand
GCCGCCGGGGTAGACGAGCACGTCGCGACCGGCCTCGAGCGCCTCGGTCACGGTCTCGCGCGAGGCCGACACCACCCCCATCTTGCGGAAGTACTGGCCGACGAGGGGCGCCGCCATGAGCGCGTCGTGCGCCGTCCCGTGGGCGATCCGCTTGTCGCCGAAGCGGCGGTTCCACACCAGGCCGAACATCCACGCCTCGACGGGGAAGATGCCGGCCGCATGGATTCCCACGATCAGGCTGGGCGGGTCGGGCAGGCGGTGCCAGCCCTCGGTCTCGATGCGGAAGTAGTGGTCCTGGACGAAGTCCCACAGGAAGCGCTGCGCGCGCGCGAAGTCGTGGTCGATCGCGTCGAGCGACCCCTCACGGGCGCGACGCTGGATGAGCCCGGCGAGGCCTCCCGGTCCCTGCTGTCCGGACGCCGACTCCTGCCGCCCGGACTCGGACTCGCCGGACGACTCCGCGGTCTCCGCCTCGCCCGCGGCGCCTGCCTCGTCGGCTCCGTCCCGTGCGCGATCGTTGCCCGCGTGCGGCGCCGTGCGCGCCGCCTCGCGCCGCGCCGCGCCCTCGCGCCGGGACGCGGTGACCTCGCCGAGCGCGGCATCGGTAGCGGTGGCCATCGGCTCCGTGCGGCTCGCGTCGCCCCCCGAGGAGCTCCGCCCACGAGCGCGCGCGCTGCCCCCGCGCGCGCCTATCTCGCCCGCCCGTCCGCCGGAGCCGCCCGACCCGTTGCCGCGCGTGCCGGCGCCGGACCGTCGCGTCCGCGCCCGGCCCTGGCGCTTTTCGTTCGAAGCCATGCTCGGCCCCTTTCTGTCCTCGCTTCCCTGCGGACTCCTTGCCCGCGACCGGCTCAGGCCATGCTTCCCGCCCTCGGCTCCCGCGCGGCGTGGTCGTGAGCGGCTGCCTCCCGCGCCGCGAGCTGCCCGCACGCGGCGTCGATCTCTCGACCGCGCGTGAGCCTGACGGTCGCGGCGACCCCGCGCTCGGCGAGCGCCGCGCGGAACGCGTCGATTGCCGCGCGGCTCGAGCCCGAGAAGCCGGCCTCGGTCGGGTTGTACGGGATCAGGTTGACCTTGAACGCGCCCTCGCGCCCGAGCACGCGCGCGAGCTCGACCGCCTGCTCGTAGCGGTCGTTGACCCCGTCGAGCATGAGGTACTCGACGAACACGGGCGTTCGGCGCGCCGACGACCAGCGCCGGCACGCGGCGAGCACCTCGCCGAGCGGGTAGCGGTCGTTGACCGGCATGAGCTCGGAGCGGAGCGCGTCCTCCGGCGCGTGCAGCGACAGCGCGAGACGCACCGGCGGCCCCTCGCGGGTGAGCCGCTCGATGCCGGGAACCCAGCCGACCGTGGAGAAGATCGCCGTGCGCCGCGCGGTCACCCCGAGCTGAGGCAGGCGCTCGCGCGCGGCGAGCCCGGCGTCGAGGTTGAGGAGCGGCTCGCCCATGCCCATGAAGACGACGTGATCGATCGCCTCCCGGCGGCGGAAGTGGAGCGCCTGGTCGAGGATCTCGGACGCCTGAGGTTGCGAGCGAACCGCATGCGGCCGGTGGCGCAGAAGGTGCACGTGAGCGGGCACCCCGACTGGCTCGACAGGCACACCGAGCGCCGTCCGTCGCGATAGCGCATGAGCACGGCCTCGAGTGGGCGCCCGTCCCCCGTTCGGAGGAGCGACCTTCTCGGTGCCGTCGCGGGCGTGAACCTCGCGCTCGACGGTCAGGGCCGAGAAGGGCACCGCCGCCGCGAGGTCCGCGCGCCGCGCCGCGGGCAGGTGTCATCGCCCGGTAGTCGCCCGCGCCGCGCGCCACCCACTCCCATACCTGGCGCGCGCGAAAGCGCGGCTCGCCGCGCGCGACGAGCTCGCCGTCGAGCAGGTCGAGATCCATGCGCCCGAGTGTCGCAGTCACGTAGCCGCGCGCGGCGGCGATACTCCGGCACGGATGACCGGCCCGCTCGCGCTCCTGTTCAGCCCTTGGCGCTTCGGCCTGCGGCTCGCCGCCTCGCTCCTCCCCGCCGGCGGGCTCGGCACGGGGCGCTCGCTCGAGGAGGGTCGCCCGCTGCGGTGGTCGGCGCCGGCGCGCGAGGTGGCCAAGCGCATCAACGCCGGACAGGAGGTCTCGGTGTGGGTCGAGGGACCGCGGCGGCTACGGGGCCGGCGCCGGCTGCACCTCCTGCTCGAGCCGCTGCGCGACGTCGCGGTGCTCGGCGAGGGCGACGCGCCGGTCCCCGGCGCCTCGCGCGAGGACTGGCTCGTGTGGCAGTCGCTCACCGGGACGGCCGAGGCGACGCCGATCCCCACCGACGCGGCGCGCCTCGCCGCGCGACTCGGGCTGCCGGCCTCGGCCGAGGGCGGCCTCCTCGAGCGCGCGCTGCGCGACCTAATGGCCGCGGTCTACGAGAGCCGATCGATCTAGCGGACGTGCGGCTCGCCAGGTACCTCGCCCACGCGGGCGTCGCCTCGCGGCGCGCGGCCGAGCGGATCGTGGGCGAGGGGCGGGTCACGGTGGACGGCGAGGTCGTCACCGACCCGGCGCGCGATGTCGCGGGGGCGCGCGAGGTGACCGTCGACGGGGGCGCGGTGGCGCCCGAGGAGCGCGAGGTGCACGTGCTCAACAAGCCGCCCGGGGTCGTGTCGACCGCGCACGACCCGCACGGTCGCCGGACGGTCGTCGACCTCGTCGCCTCGCAGCGGCGGCTGTATCCGGTCGGTCGCCTCGACGCCGAGACCACGGGCCTGATCCTGCTCACCAACGACGGCGAGCTCGCCAACCGGCTCGTGCACCCGCGGTACGCGGTCGAGAAGGTGTACCGAGCGGAGGTCGAGCCCCGGCCGGTGGGGGAGGGGGCGCTCCGCCGCCTGCGCACCGGCGTCGAGCTCGACGACGGCATGACGCTCCCGGCGCGCGTCCGCCAGACGGCGCCGGGGGTGCTCGAGATCGGTTTGCGCGAGGGCCGCAAGCGCCAGGTGCGGCGCATGTGCGAGGCGGTCGGCCACCGCGTCGTGGCGCTTCGGCGCGTGGCGTTCGGCCCGCTCCGGCTCGGGAGCCTCGCTGAGGGCGAGACCCGGCGGCTGAGCGCGGCCGAGCTCGAGCGCCTGCGCGCGACCGCGGACGCCGGCGAGCGCGCGCGCGTCCTCGCGCTCGCCAGGGGCTACCCGTACGAAGCCCCGCAGACCTCGTTCGTCGTGGCCGAGGGCGGCGTGCGCGAGCTCGCCGGCCTGAGCTCGTCCGTGCTCCCCGAGGCGCTCGCGGGCGCGCGGGCACGCGACCCCTCCTCGGGCGACGAGCGGCCGCTCGTCGACCTCTCGCCCGCGCTCGCGCCGGACGCGCTCGGCGAGCGCCTGGCGCTCCTCGCCTACGGCGCCAACCGCAGCCCCGACGCGCTCGCCCGCAAGCGCGCTGTGCCCGGCTTCCCGGTCGACGAGCCGATCGTCGGCCTGCGCGCCCGCCTGCGCGGCTTCGACGTCGTCTACTCCGCGCACCTCTCCGAGTACGGCGCGGTCGCCTCGACGCTCCAGCGCAGCCCGGGAACGGTCGTCGAGGCCTGGGTCCTGCTCGTGACCGAGGCGCAGCTCGCCGCGCTCGACCGGACGGAGCTCAACTACACGCTCGAGGAGCTCTGGCGGCTCGAGCTCGAGCTCGGGCTCGACGGACGCGGGCGGATCGACCGAGCGCTCACCTACGTCTCACGCCACGGATGCCTGCTCGTCGACGGCGCCGAGCGGGCCCTCGCCGCGATCCCCGCACAGGGGCGCCGGCTCGAGGCGCTGACCGAGGCGGAGGCGCTCGCCATAGCCGCCGCCCGGCTCGGCCACGCCGGCGAGCTCGACGATTTCGTTCTCACCGTCGCCGGCGACCGCGAGGCGGCGGCGGCGCGCACGCGCGAGCTCCGTCGGGGGGCGCGCCCGCTCGACTGGCCCCACCGGCGCGTTCGCGCTCCCGGCGCGACCCCCGAGAGCGCACGGACGCTCTGAGACAATCCCGCCGTGCAGCTGCGGGCTCTGCGAGGCGCGATCACCGTCCCCGAGAACCGCGCCGAGGCGATCCTCGAGGCGACGGAGGAGCTCGTGCGCGCGGTCATCGAGCGCAACTCGCTCACGCCCGACGACATGGTGAGCTGCATCTTCACCTCGACCGACGACCTCGACGCCGAGTTTCCCGCCGTGGCCGCCCGCCGGCTCGGCCTCGACTCGGTGCCGCTCCTCTGCGCGCGCGAGCTCGCCGTTCCCAGCGCGATGCCGCGCGTGATCCGGCTCATGCTCCACTGCTACCCGCGGCACGCGAGCCGGCCGACGCACGTGTACCTCCGCGACGCCGTCGAGCTGCGGCGCGACCTCGAGGGTGCGCAGTGACCGGCATCGAGTTCACCGAGCGCGTCGAGGCGATCCCCGTCTACCCGGCGGCGAGGACCTACGACTACGAGGGCGAGCTCACCAAGCTCGCCTCGAACGAGACGCCCTACCCGCCGCACCCGGCGGTGCTCGAGGCGATCCAGGAGGCGACCGCGATCCTCAACCGATACCCGGACCCGTCGGCGGGGCTGCTGCGCCGCCGGATCGCCGATCGCCACGGCGTGCCGCAGGCCAAGGTCGCGGTCGGCAACGGCTCGTGCGAGATCCTGCTCGCCGCCGCCCAGGCGATGCTCGAGCCGGGCGCGGAGATCGTGCATGCGTGGCCTTCGTTCTCGATGTACCCGCATCTGGCGGCGATGACCGGGGCGCGGGCGATCACCGTGCCGCTCGACTCCCAGGGGCGCCACGACCTCGACGCGATCGCCGACGAGATCACGGTCGCCACGCGGATCGTCATCGTCAACAACCCGAACAACCCGACCGCCACCGCGCTCGCCGTCGACGAGATCGACGCCTTCGTCGCGCGGGTCCCCGACCACGTGCTGGTCATCGTCGACGAGGCCTACGTCGAGTTCTCGATGCTCGGCGACCCCGACGAGTCGCTGGCCCTGCTCAAGCGCCACAACAACGTCGTGCTGCTGCGGACCTTCTCGAAGGTGTACGGCCTGTGCGGCCTCCGCGCGGGGTACTCGCTCGGCCCCGAGCCGTTCCGGCTCGCCGTCGACCGCGTGCGTCAGCCGTTCTCGGTCAACGCGCTCGCCCAGGCCGCCGCGGCCGAGGCGCTCCGTCACCTCGACGAGGTCGAGCGGCGGGTCGAGCGCACGGTGATCGAGCGCCTGCACGTGCAGGACGCGCTCGCCGAGCGGGGCCTCTCGACGACCGACTCGCAGGCGAACTTCTCGTGGGTGGCGCTCGCCGACGAGCTCGACGAGGACGAGCGCGCGGCGCGCGAGGAGGCGGTATACGCGGGGCTCGCCCGGCGCGGGGTGATCGTGCGCGAGGGATCGGCCCTCGGCGAGCCGGGGCACCTGCGCGTGACCTACGGAACGCGCTCCGAGAACGACCGCTTCCTCGCCGCGCTCGACGCGGCGCTCGCCCATGCACGCTGAGGGCAGGGCCCTCTCCGCTAAAGCCAGACGATGCCGTAGCGCGCGGAAACGCGCGCGTAGACCTCGGGTCCGATCGTGCCCGCAGCCTCGGCCTCCGAGAGCTCGCGGAAGAAGCCCTCGAAGCCGGCCGGCGAGCACAGGGTCAGCGTCCGCCCCGCACGCGGGACGACGCGCCGCTGGGCGTGCGGCACGCCGCGCGGGCCGTAGACCAGCCCGCCCGGGCCTGCATCGAACTCCTCGTCCCGACGGCGAACACGTGCTCGCCCTCGAGCACGTAGAAGATCTCGTCCTCGTGCTCGTGGACGTGAAGCGGCGTGTCGAGCGGCTCGATCTCCTCGACGATCGAGAACGAGCCGCCCGTCGTGTCCGCCGACGCCTTGACGAGGAAGTCCGCGCCGCTGAAGCGCAGCCGTTCGCCGCCCGCCGCGTCGAGGCCGAAGGGGGAGGCGGGGAGTGCGATACGCGCGACCGTACGCCCTCCGCGCTCGCACCGCAACCCTCAAGCTCTTCGCGCCGGTGTCGATAGGTGCTACAAACTCAGGTTCCATGCCGCACCTCACGCCAGCACCTCCGCTCACGAGCGCCGCCCCAGGCGTGCGCTGGCGTGCCTTTCCGCGATTTAGCTAGGCGTCCCGGGAACGCGCCACGCCGCGAGCCGCACCCCTCCGCGCACCCGGGCGCCCTCCGCAACCGGCCGATCAGTTTGGCCACCCACTCGCAGATAGGCTGATTTCCAGGTAGAAAGGCACCACATGATGATCGTGATGAAAGAGGAGGCGACGCCCGACCAGATCGAGGCGGTGATCGACCGCGTCGAGTCGGTCGGGGCGAGGGCGCACGTCTCGCGCGGCGAGCTCGTGACGGTGATCGGCGCGATCGGCGACCGCGACCACGTCGCCAACCTCGGCCTCGAGGGGGCCGAGGGGGTCGACCATCTCGTCCCGATCCTCAAGCCCTACAAGCTCGCCTCGAGCCAGTTCAAGAAGGGCGAGCGCACGGTGCTCGACTTCGGCGGGCGCAAGATCGGCGGGCCCTACTTCATGACGATAGCCGGTCCGTGCACGGTCGAGTCGCGCGAGCAGCTCCTCGACACCGCACAGCTCGTGCAGGAGGCGGGCGCCCAGCTCCTGCGCGGCGGCGCCTACAAGCCCCGGACCTCGCCGTACTCCTTCCAGGGCCTCGCGGAGGCCGGCCTGCGGCTGCTCGCCGAGGCCAAGGAGGAGACGGGCATGCCGATCGTCACCGAGGTCATGGACGCGCGCGACCTCGACGCGGTCCTCGAGGTGGCCGACGTCGTCCAGCTCGGCGCACGCAACATGCAGAACTACACGCTGCTCACTGAGCTCGGGCGCTCGGGCCGCCCCGTGCTCCTCAAGCGCGGGCTGTCCTCCTCGCTCGAGGAGCTCCTCATGGCGGCCGAGTACGTGCTCAAGGAGGGCAACGAGGCGGTGATGCTGTGCGAGCGCGGCATCCGCACCTTCGAGACCGCGTATCGCTTCACGCTCGACCTGATGGCGATCCCGGTGCTCAAGGAGCTCACTCACCTGCCCGTGGTCGTCGACCCGAGCCACGCCGCGGGACGCCGCGACCTCGTCACGCCGATGTCGCTCGCCGCAGCCGCCGCCGGGGCCGACGGTCTCATCGTCGAGACCCACTCCGACCCCGAGCGGGCGATCTGCGACGGCCCGCAGCAGGTGCGGGCGAGCGAGTTCGGCGACTACCTGCGCCAGGTCGAGCAGGCGGCCGCCCTCGCGGGCAAGGAGATGGCGACGGTCTGACGGCGGGCCCGCGGGGCTGACCCTCGACGCTCCGGGGGCGGACCGGTAGCTAGCGGTCATCCGCCCGGCGTGCGCCTGCCCTGCGGTGCCCGGACGCCGACCCGAGCGGGGCTCGGAAGCGTCCAGCTCGTCGCCGTGGGGCCGATCAAGGCCTTTCACCTCGGCCTGGCTCAGGTCTCCGAGATCACCCTCTTCCTCGCGCTCGGGCTGCTCGTCTTCCCGAGCCAATTCGGCGGGATCATGGCCGAGGCGCTGCTGCTCGCGATCGTGCTCGCGCTCGTCGCGCGCCCCGTTGGCGTCGCCCTGGCAACCGCGCTCGACCGCTACTCGGCGCGCGAGCGCACGCTCCTCGGCTGGGCCGGGCTGCGG
>DATHAN010000065.1:0-2947 GCA_035296645.1 Thermoleophilaceae bacterium | reverse complement strand
CCGATCGTCGCCTTCGTCGGCAAGCTGATCGTCTCGAAGGGCGTCGACCTGCTGCTCGCCGCGTGGCCGCTCGTCGTGCGCGAGATCCCGGACGCGCGGCTCGTCGTGGTCGGCTTCGGCGCCTACCGCGACGGCCTCCTGACGCTGCTCTCCGCCCTTCGCACCGGCGACCTCTCCTCCGCACGCGAGGTCGCCCGGCGCGGGCGCGAGCTCGAGGGCGGGCCGCCCGGAGAGCTCCGCCACCTCGCCGCCTTCCTCGACGGCATGGACGATCGTCGCCGCGCCGACTACGTCGAGGTGGCACGCCCGGCCGCGGCCGGGGTCAGCTTCACCGGGCGCCTCGAGCACTCCGACCTCGCCGACCTGCTCCCCGCGTGCGCGGCGCAGGTCGTCCCGAGCACGTTCCCGGAGGCGTTCGGGATGGTCGCGGTCGAGGGCGCGGCCTGCGGTGCGCTTCCGATCTCGGCGGCCCACTCGGGGCTGGCGGAGGTCACGGCGGTCCTCGCCGAGGCGGTCGACGAGCCCGTGGGCGAGCTGCTCTCGTTCGCACCGGGTCCGGATGCGGTCGACGAGCTCGGCGCGAAGCTCGTCCGGTGGCTGCGCCTCGAGCCCGCCGAGCGCGAGCGGACGGCCGCGGCGCTCGCAGCGGTCGCACACGCCCGCTTCGGGTGGGAGGGCGTCGCGCGCGGGGTCATTTCGGCTGCCCGCGGAGAGCTCGACGAGCTGGTCGCTCCGGGAGAGCCGGCGGGTGCTGTCCGCCCGGCGAGCGGGTAGTCTTTCGCGCGCTTTGAGGCCCCCCAGGCGCATCCGAAACAGCGGCGCGAGCGCGGCGCTGGCCGCGCTCGCGGCGGCGGCGATCGCCTCGGTCGGCGCCGGCTGCGGCTCGCGCGAGGGCACCGCCGACGTCGTGAACGGCAAGGCGCAGTTCGTGCAGAAATGCGGGTCGTGCCACGTGCTCGAGCGCGCCGGGACCGCGGGCAAGTCGGGTCCCAACCTCGACGCGGCCTTTGGGCCGTCGCGGCGCGACGGCCTCGGCTCGAAGACGATCGCCGGCGTCGTACACGATCAGATCCTGTATCCGGGCCGCGGGAGCCCGATGCCGGCCAAGCTCGTTACGGGCGACGACGCGCGCGACGTCGCCGCCTACGTCGGCGCGATCGCCGGGCGCCCGGGCGAGGACACGGGCGCGCTCGCGACCGCCGGGCTCGCGGGGGCGACCGACGGGAACCAGATCTTCACCGCCGCCGGCTGTGGCGGGTGCCACGCGTTCTCCGCGGCCGGATCGACCGGCAGCATCGGCCCGAACCTGAACGACCTCGCGGCGACGGCGCCCAAGAACAAGCCGGACATGAAGCCCGAGGAGTACGTGAGCGAGTCGATCGTGAAGCCGAACGCGTTCATCGCGCCCGGCTACCAAGCGGGCGTGATGCCGCAGAACTACAGCAGCCAGCTCACGCCGGAGCAGGTCAGGGCGCTGTCGGACTATCTCGTCAAGACCGGCGGCGGGTAGGCGCCGCTCTCGACGCCCACTCCCTTTACAGGGCCCGCACGAGCAGCACGATCGCCACGATCAGGGCGACGACCACCGCGACGTAGACCAGGAATCGGAAGGCCTCCGCCTCGGAGCGCAGGGGGTTCAACATCGCGGCGGCGCGACTCGTCCCTACCGGGCGGGGTAGTAGCCGGACGCCACGGCTAGAGGATGTAGACCGTCGAGTAGACGATGATCCACATCACGTCGACGAAGTGCCAGTAGATCCCCGGCACCTCGACGCCGCGGTGCTCCTTGGCGGTGAAGTGGCCGCGGAACGCCCGGATCGTGGCGAACGAGAGCAGGATCAGGCCGACGAAGACGTGCGCGCCGTGGAGGCCCGTGAGCCCGAAGAAGATCGTTCCCTGCGCGTTCGTCGCCGGGCCGAAGCCGAGGTGCACGTACTCGTTGATCTGGATCGTGAGGAACGTCGCGCCGAGCAGGAAGGTCGTCAGGAGCCCCGCCCGCATCCCCGCGCGGTTCTCGGCCTTGGCCGACCCGAGCGCCCAGTGCATGGTGAAGCTCGACGACACGAGGACCGCGGTGTTGACCCCCGCGATGGCCACCGGGAGCTGCTCGCCCGGAGCGGGCCACTCCGCCCCCGCCACGGCCCGTATGAAGAAGTAGGCCGTGAAGAACGCTCCGAAGAGCATCACCTCGGAGATGATGAACAGCAGCATCCCGAGGAACTGCGCGTCGACGCGCGACGAGCGGTTGGCCTCGGGCGGGTGCTCGTGGTCGTGGTGGACGCCGGCGGGCTCGCGCAGAGGCGCGTAGCCGAGGGCCGCGGAGCCGGACTCCATCAGGCGCCGGCCGCCGTGGGGGCCGGGTCGGGCTCGCCGACCACGTGCTCGACCGGGCGGTTCGTCGACGCGCGCACCCGCTCGATGAGATCGGTACGCAGCCATCCCGAGCGCGTCTCCGGGAGGGTCGAGATGACGATCTCGTCGACGCGATAGAACTGGAGCGCGTTTTGGATCGCCGTGTACGGGTCGGGATGGGTCACCTGACCGACGGCCTCGAGCCCGGCGTGCTCAAGGCTCTCGAGCGTCGCCGCGAGCCGCCGGGGAGCGTCATCGGGATCGCCCGTGGGGGGACAGATGACGATGAAGCGGTGCGGGCTTTCCTCGGCCTTGCGGCGCAGGAGCTTGAGCAGCCGCTCGCCGCCCACCGTCTGGTTGGCCACGACGAGCGTGTGGGTCGAGGCCTGTCGCTCGGCCTCGAGGTCGACGACCACGTGCTCGACCGGCAGCCCCGTGTCGTCGCGCAGGCGGTCGACGAGGCTGCGACGCAGCCACCCGGACCGGGTCTGGGGATGCGTCGAGACCACGATCCGGTCGGCCCGCTCGTCGGCCAGGGCGTCCATCGCGGCGGCGTAGGGATCGGGGTCCATGATCTCGCCATCGGCCTCGAGCC
>DATHAN010000064.1:0-3298 GCA_035296645.1 Thermoleophilaceae bacterium | reverse complement strand
ACGGTGTCGCCCTCCGCGATCCGCTGGCCGACCTCGCATTCGATCTTCCAGACCGTGCCCGTGATGTGGGCCTCGACCTCGGGCAAAGCTCTCCTTGCGACGGGCTCGGCGCGGCACCATACCCATCCGTGCACCCGGAACTCGGCGTCGTCGTCACCGCGCGCAACGAGGCCGCGCGGCTCCCCGCCACGATCGCCGCGCTCGCGGGCGCCCTCCCCGGGGCCCGGATCGTCGTGGCCGACGACGCCTCGACGGACGCGACCGCGGCGGCGGCGCGCGGCGCGGGGGCGGAGGTGGTATCGGCGCCCGTCCCGCTGGGCAAGGGCGGCGCCGCCACGCTCGGGGCGCGCGCGCTGCTCGACGGTCGTCCGCTGCGCGTCGTCGTCCTGTGCGACGGCGACCTGGGCGCCTCGGCGGGCGCGCTCACCGGCCTGCCCGAGGCGCTCGAGCGGGGGCGCGGCGACCTCGCCGTCGCCGCCTTCGCCCAGCGGGAGGGTGGGGGGTTCGGGCTCGCGCTCGCGGCGGCGCGGTGGGCCGTCGCGCGCGCCACCGGGCTTCGACCGCGCGCGTCGCTCTCCGGTCAGCGCGCGCTGCGCGCCGCCGACCTCCCCGCCCTGCTGCCCTTCGCCCCCGGCTACGGGATGGAGGTCGGGATGACGATCGACGCCCACCGCGCCGGCCTGCGCCTCGTCGAGGTCGAGCTGCCGCTCGCCCACCGCGCCACCGCGCGCACGCCGGCCGGCTTCGCCCACCGCGCCCGGCAGCTCCTCGACGTTCTCAGGGCGGCGCGGGGCCGCGGCGCCGCGACCACCGCCGCGCGGCGAGCCGCCGCGTCGCACCCAGGCGGCCGTTAGCTTTCCGGGCCGTGATCCTCGGCATCGACCAGGGGACGACCGGCACGACGTGCCTCGCGCTCGACGCCGAGGCGCGCGTCGCCGGGCGTGGGTACCGCGAGCACGCCCAGCACTTCCCGCGCCCCGGCTGGGTCGAGCACGACCCCGAGGACCTGTGGGACGGCGTGGTGGCGACCGCGCGGGCGGCTCTCGACGACGCGGGCGCCGAGCCGCACGACCTCGCCGCGATCGGCATCACCAACCAGCGCGAGACCGCGCTCGCCTGGGACCGCACCTCCGGCGAGCCGCTCGCCCGCGCGCTCGTGTGGCAGGACCGCCGCACCGCCGAGCGCTGCGACGAGCTGCGTGCCGCCGGCCACGAGCCGCTCTTCCGCGAGCGAACGGGCCTCGTGCTCGACTCGTACTTCAGCGGGACGAAATGGGAGTGGCTGCTGACCCACGGCGACGTCGACCCGCGGCGGGCCGCGCTCGGGACGGTCGACGCGTGGATCCTGCACAAGCTCTGTCGCCGCCATGCGACCGACCACTCGAACGCCTCGCGCACGCTCGTGTTCGACATCCACAAGCGGCGCTTCGACCCCGAGTTGTGCGAGCTCCTGTCGATCCCGCTCGAGGCCCTCCCGGAGCCCCTGCCGAGCGCGCACGTGTACGGGGAGACGACCGCGCTCGGCGACGGCGGTGGGCCGGCGATCCCCGTGGCCGGCGTCGCCGGCGACCAGCAGGCCGCGCTGTTCGGGCAGGGCTGCCACTCGCCCAAGCTCGGCAAGAACACCTACGGTACCGGCTCCTTCGTGCTCCAGAACACGGGCGGCGAGGCGCCGCCGCCCGCGCACGGACTGCTGTCGACGCTCGCGTGGACGCTCGGCGAGGAGCGGACCGACTACGCGGTCGAGGCGAGCATCTTCGTGACCGGCGCCGCGGTGGGGTGGCTGCGCGACGGCCTCGGGATCATCTCCGAGGCGGCGGAGACCGAGGAGCTCGCGCGCTCGCTCGGCTCGAACGACGGCGTGTTCTTCGTCCCGGCCCTCACCGGACTCGCCTCGCCGCACTGGGACCCCTACGCACGCGGGACGATCGTCGGGCTCACTCGCGGGAGCGGGCGCGCGCATCTCGCCCGGGCCGCGCTCGAGGCGATCGCCTACCAGACCGTCGACGCCGTGCGCGCCATGGAGGCGGCCTCGGGCGACCCGCTCGCGGAGCTGCGCGTCGACGGCGCCCCGGTCGAGAACCGGTGGCTGATGCAGTTCCAGGCCGACGTGCTCGGCGTGCCGGTCGTAGTCCCCGAGACGATCGAGACGACGGCGCTCGGAGCCGGCTGCCTGGCCGGGGTGGCGGTCGGCACGTGGACCGAGGAGGACGTCCGCGGCCTGTGGAGCGAGGCTGCGCGCTACGAGCCGCGCATGTCGGACGACGAGCGCGAGACGCTGCTCGCCGGGTGGTGCGGGGCGCTCGAGCGCGCGCGCGAGACGAGCTAGGCGTCGCCCAGCCCGTCACATCGGGCGAACGGGTAACCGCCGGCCGGTAGCCGGGTATCCGTACTCGAGTGAAGCAGCAGGTCTATCTCGATCCTCGCCCCGCCGAGCACTTCACGCGGTTCCACGAGCGCGTGCGCGGGCACCGCCCGACCTGGGTCTACGAGCTCGTGCGTCTCGTTCTCACCCCCTACCTGTCGCTGTTCTTCCGCACGCGCGCGATCGACTCGCACAAGGTCCCGGCCGAGGGAGCGGCGATTCTCGCGCCCAACCACTTCTCGTTCCTCGACCACTTCTTCCTCGCCGTCTATCTGCGGCGCAAGGTCCACTTCATGGCCAAGTCGCAGCTGTTCAGGGTCCCGATGGAGTGGATCTACAACCCCGGCGGCGTCTTCCCCGTCCGACGCGGGCGCCGCGACGAGGAGGCGTTCGAGACCGCCCACGCCGTGCTCGCCCGCGGCGACATCGTCGTCATGTACGCCGAGGGCGGGCGCTCGCGCACGGGCGAGCTCGGCGAGCCCCGCCCGGGCCTGGGACGGCTGGCGCTCGAATCGGGCGCCACAGTGGTCCCGACGGCGATCTACGGGTCGGAGCGGGCGCGCGACTGGAAGCGGCTCCAGTTCCCCAAGGTCACCGTGCAGTTCGGCGATCCCGTGCGTTTCGAGCCGGTCGAGTCGCCGACGCGCGAGCAGGCGCAGGAGGCCTCGGAGCTCGTGTTCGCCGAGATCTCCTCGCTGTACGGCGCGCTCCACCGCAACGGCCGCAAGCGAGCGGTGCGCGCGGCGCGGGCGGCGCGCGGCGGAGGCGACCGGGCGCCGGCCCGCCACCGGCTGACGCGTCCGCGGTAGGCTGCGCGAGATGAGCGAGCGAGCCGAGGACCGTCCGGGCGCCGCGGGCGCGGAGGAGCCGCCCGAGAACCCGACCGACGCGGAGCTCGAGGTCGAGGGGCCGAACGAGTCCGCCCCCGGGCAC
>DATHAN010000063.1:0-2644 GCA_035296645.1 Thermoleophilaceae bacterium | reverse complement strand
CGTGTGCAGGAGGTTCTCCACCTGGCGGACGCCCTCCACCCGCTCCGCCTTAGTGGCGAGCGCGGCGATCTTCGCCTCGTCGCCGAGCTCGCCGCGCAGGTAGATGACCCCGTTCTCGGCGTTGACGCTCACCGCGCCGCGTGTGTCGGGGTCGGCGTCGCCGAAGATCTCCGTCTCGACCTTGCGGGCGAGCGCCGGGTCGTTCAGCCGCGTCTCTGCCGGCTCGCGCTCGGTGCTCGAGGAAGCCTTGGCCGCCGCTCCGGCGGCGACGCCGCTCGCGTAGCTCGCCTTGCGCTCGGTCTCGCGCTTGCCGCGGCGCATCCACTTGCCGAGCTTGTCGGTCGCGACGTCGCGGCGGCGCTTGCCGCTCTGGGGGTCGAGGAAGTAGGCGCCCGCCACGCCGATCACGCCGGTGGCTACCACCCGCCCGCGCGAGGGGCGGCGGCTGCGCTCGGCCTTCAGGACCTTGGCGCCGGTCTTGGCGCCCTTGCCCCTGGCCCAGAGCTTGCCCCCCCCGCGAGCCGACCGCCCGAGCAGGCTGGTTCCGCGGCGAAGCGCGCGCGGATTGCGAGCGGCGAGCTTGCCCCCGTGCCAGGCGACCTTCCCGGAGCCGCGCGGGTTGCGGGCCGCGAGCTTGGCGGCCCGGCGGGTGGGCTTGGCGGAGAGCTGAGCCATGGTCGATCCTTCCTTTCGATCCGAGTTCCCGGCGAGCTGCCGCGGCGCGCGGGGACCCGCGGACCGAGCGCCCGCTCGACGTGGCGCGTACCCACCCGCGGCCGGCGCCTAACCCCGGTCGCGCCGGCTCCTCGCCGCCCTGCGGCGGGGCCCCGCGTCCCGGCCCGCGAATGCCCGATCGAACAGCTGCCTGGCCTGGGTGCCCGTGTCGCGCGAGTCGAGCAGGACGACGCCGAGCGTGCGCCCTCGCCGGCGGACGACGCCGATGTAGCTGTGCCCCGCGCGCTGGGTGTAGCCGGTCTTGAGTCCGACCGTGCCGCGGTAGCGCAGGCGCAGGAGCGGATTGGTGCTGTTGAGGTAGAGCTTCCCGCCGCGGATCGGAAAGCGCACCGCCGCCTGGCGCTGGCGGGTGACCCGTGCGACCCGCCGCTTCTTCATCGCCACCCGCGCGAGGGCGGCAAGGTCGGCCGCGCACGAGCGGTTCCTCTTCTCGAGCCCGTGCGGCGAGGCGAAGTGCGTGCAGCGCAGCCCGAGCTCGGCGGCGCGGCGATTCATCAGCTCGACGAACTCGCGCTTCGACCCACCTACGTGGTCGGCGAGGGCGAGCGCCGCGTCGTTTCCCGAGACGAGCAGCAGCCCGTGGAGAAGCGAGTCCGCGCGCACCCGCCCCCCGCGCGGGAGCATCCCCACCCCCGAGCCCGAATATCCGAGCGCCTTGCGAGTGACGCGCACGCGCTCGCGCGGCGAGGTTCGCTCCGACACGAGCAGCGCGGTCATGACCTTGGTCAGGCTGGCGATCGGGAGCACGGCCCGGGGATGGCGACTCCACAGGACGCGACCGGTGCGGAGGTCGAACAGGAGCCCCGCGCGCGGCGGGTCCTTGAGGCGCGCCCTGACGGTCTCCGGGTAGCCGAAGTCGACGGCGGGCGCCGCCTCGGAGCGCGGCGCGGGCGGCGGCGCCAGGCCCGTGGGGAGGGCCCCGGCGCGGTCGAAGCTGCGTCCGAACTCGTGCCCGAGATCGAGGCCGGCCACGACTACGGCCCCCGCCACGAGCAGCGAGAGCAACACGCTGAAGGCGGTCTTTCGCCGCCGCCACCTCGGTCGGCGCAGGCGACCGCCGCTGAGCGGGCCGGCCGTCATCTTCCCTCGCGCCTCCCGAGCGCTCCGAGCGCCCCGAACACCACGAGCGCCAGTATGACGAGCGCGGCCACGACGACGATCGTCACCCCCTCCCGGAGGAGCACCCACACGGTGAGGAAGGCGAACAGGGCGGCGAACGCCAGGGTGAGCGCGTAGACGACGCCGCGGGCCATCAGTACACCGGGAGGCGCCGGTCTTCGAGGTAGTCCTCGTGCACGCGGTTGGCGAACAGCTTGATGCACAGCAGGCCGAACACGAAGCCGCCGATGTGCGCGAAGTAGGCGACGCCGCCGCCCTCGGAGATCGGGCCGCCGAGGTCCGCCGCGCCCGCGAGGACCTGGAACAGGAACCAGAAGCCGAGCACGACCAGGGCCGGAAGCTCGATGAACGTGATGAAGAAGATGATGAGGACGAGCGTTATCACGCGGGCCCGTGGATACAGGAGCGCGTAGCCGCCGAGCACGCCGGCCACCGCCCCGCTCGCGCCGATCGTGGGCACCTGGGCGTCGGGTGCGACGAGCGTCTGCGCGCCGAGCGCCACGAGCCCTCCGGCGAGGTAGAAGACGACGTACCGGACCGGCCCCATCGAGTCCTCGACGTTGTTGCCGAAGATCCACAGGAACAGCATGTTGCCGGCGAGGTGGAGCAGGCCACCGTGCATGAACATCGAGGTGAACAGCGTGGCGAGGGTCGGCGGGGCGCCCGGCACGGGTCGAGAGCCGCACTCGATCTCCCGGCCCGCCGCCGCGCAGTGGGATCCGGGGTGGGAGATCTCGTACGGGATCGCCCCGAACTCGACGGCGTTCGCCTCGTCGATCGACGCCCCGGC
>DATHAN010000062.1:0-3262 GCA_035296645.1 Thermoleophilaceae bacterium | reverse complement strand
CGCTTGATCTCGAGCAGCGAGAAGAGCTCGTCCATCCCCGGCGGGACGGTCAGCTCCTCGGCCGAGATGCGGTCGACGCCGCGCTCGGCGAGCAGGTCGCCCATCCAGTCCTGGACCGCCTCCCAGTGGCGCTCCATCTCGGCCTGCGCCTCGACCTCCTGACCCCACAGGCCGTCGCCGCACTGCGTGGGCGAGCCGCCGAGCTCGGCCTCGAGCGAGTCGGAGAGGCTGTGCGCGGGGTCGGTCGAGACCACCAGCGTGCGCAGGCCCGCCTTCGCGCACCGCAGAGCGGTCGCCGCGGCGACGCTCGTCTTCCCCACGCCCCCCTTGCCCGTGTACAGGATCGTGCGCGGCGTCATCGCGTCCGGCCATCGTATCCACGTCAAGCCGCCCGGAGGGTGCGTTGCCGCTCTGTTAAGCGAAGTCGTCTCGGGACGCCGCGGTATCGCCGCCATGTAACCTCGCCCGCGGTGCGCTCCCTCCGGCAACGCCTCCGGCCGCTCGTGGCCGTCCTCGCGGCCCTCGGCCTGGTCGCGGCTCTCACGGTCGGCCTGGCGGCGTGCGGCAACGACGAGGAGGCGCGCCAGCTCGTCGACCGCGCGTTCAGCACCCCAATCGGCAGCGCGGACGTCGCGCTCGACGCGGGGGTCGAGATGAGGGGCGGTCGCCAGTCCGGTCCGGCGCGGGTTCAGGTGCGCGGCCCGTACCGCTCCGGGGGCGGGCGCCAGATCCCGAGTGGTGACCTCGCGGTGAACCTCACCGCCCAGGGGCAGAGCCTGGCCGGGTCTTTGATCTCGAACGGACAGAACGCGTGGATCAGGTTCATGGGCCGGCCGTATGAGGTCGGCGAGCAGGTCGTCCGCCGCGCCAACCAGCAGATCGCCGCGGGCGCCGGCCGGCGCGAGCAGCGCTCGCTGCGGAGCTTCGGGATCGACCCGCGCGCCTGGCTCAAGGATCCGAGCATCGAGGGCGACGAGACGATCGCGGGGGCCGAGACCACGCACATCACCGCCGGCATCGACCTCCCGCGTCTGCTCGACGACATGAACAAGGTGAGCCAGCGGGCGGCGGGCCAGACCGGCGGCGCAGTACCGAGCCAGCTCAGCCGGGAGCAGCGCGAGCGGATCGAGCGCATCGTTCAGGATCCCAAGTTCGACGTCTACGTCGGCAAGGACAACAAGGTGCGCAGGCTTTCGACCGTGCTCAACCTCGAGATACCCGAGGAGGACCGGCAGGAGGCCGGCGGCGCCGAGAGCGGCAAGATCAACTTCTCGATCGAGTTCGCCAACGTCGGCCGCCCGGGACCGATCACCCCGCCGGAGAACGCCCGTCCGATCAGGGAGCTGACCACGCAGCTCGCCCGCGTCCTCGGCGGCGGCGCGGCCGGCGGCGCCGGCGCGGGCGCCCCCGGCGCGGGCGGCGCCGGGGCGCTACCGGGCGGCGGCGCCGGGGCGCTACCGGGCGGCGGCGCAGGCGGCGCCGCCGGTGCCGGGGCGCTTCCGGGCGGGGTACCCGCCCCGGGCACCGGCCGCTAGTCCGACCGACGCCCGCTGCCGAGCGGCGCGATCCGGCCGACACGTCGAGGCGCGCGTGACCACCTCGCCGCCGCGGCCGCCGCCCGGGGGCGAGCCTCGCCCGCTCTAGGGTTCGGGTGAGGATGGAGCACTCGGCCCTCGCCTGGCTGGCCCTCGCCGCGGCGCTCGTCGTCTTTCTGTGGCTCGATCTCAAGCTGTTCGCGCGCGGCCGCGAGCCGCGCTTTCGCGAGGCGGCGATCTGGTCGCTCGCGTGGGTCGGCGTCGCCCTCGCGGCGGCGCTCGTGCTGTGGCTCCTCGCGGGGCGCGAGAACGCCGTGATCTATACGACGGTGTACGTGATCGAGCGCTCGCTATCGCTCGACAACCTCGTGGTCTTCCTGATGCTGTTCGCCTACTTCGCGGTGGCCAGCGAGCACCGCGCGCGGCTGCTCTTCTGGGGCATCGCCGCCGCGCTCGTCCTGCGTGGACTCGCGATCCTCGGCGGGGTCGCGCTGATCAGGGAGTTCGAGGTCCTCCTGTACGCGCTCGCCGTCGCGCTGCTGTGGCTCGCGTACCGCATGTTCCGGGGCGTGGAGGAGAGCATCGACCCGGAGCGCAACCCGCTCGTGCGGCTCGTGCGGCGCGTCTACCCGGTCACGACCACGGACCGTCGCGGTCGCTGGTTCGTGCGCGTCGACGGCCGGTGGCACACGACGCCGGCCTTCCTGTGCCTCGTGGCGATCGTGTTCGCCGACCTGGCCTTCGCCATCGACTCGATCCCCGCCGCGTTCGCGATCACGCGGGACGCCTACCTGATCTGGATGGGTAACGTCTTCGCCCTGATCGGCCTGCGGGCGCTGTTCGTGCTCGTCGACGGGCTCGTGCGGCGCTTTCGCTACCTCGACGAGACGGTGGCCGTGGTGCTCGCCTTCGTGGCGGTCAAGCTGCTGATCGAGGGCTTCGTCCACATCCCGCCGCTGCCGAGCCTCGGGATCGTCGCCGCGCTGTTCGCGGCGGGAATCGTCGCCTCGCTCCTCGCCGACCGCGGCGACCCGGACGCGGCGAGCGCGCGAGCGGACCGGGCGGAGCGGATGCGCGGGGGCGGCGAGGCGAGCGCCGAGGCCGAAGGCACCGCCTCAGGGCGCGTCCACGAGCCGACGGGCTCCTCGCGGGTCTAGACGACGCGCGACCGCTCGGCCGCCGAGCAGCGCGCGCGCCGCCACCGCTGCCTGCTCGATCGCCTTGCGTACGTCCCACTCCGGGTCGGAGATCGTCTCGATCGCCATGCCCTGGGCGAGCGCGGTCAGCAGGGAGGCGGTGCCCTCCGGGCTGCCGGGCAGCCCGATCACGCCCTGCTCCACCTTGTCCTCGAGCACCCGGCCAAGCTCCCGCCGCCAGCGCCGGCGCAGCTCGGTCTGGGTGGCGCGGATCGTCTCGTGGCGAAGCGCGAGGCTCGCCATCTCGCCGAGCACGACCTGCGGACCCCGGTTCTCGTCGAGGAACTCGCCGAGGAGGTCGCCGAAGGCGACGATCATCTCCTCGCTCGAGGCGGCCGGCTCGAGCCGATCGCGCATGAGCTCGAGCCGGCGGTCGGAGTCCGAGCGGAGGACCTCGGCGAGCAGGCGCTCCTTCGTGCCGAAGTACCAGGCGATCGAGCCGCGGCTCACGCCCGCCTCCGGAGCGATGCGGTCGAACGTCGTCCCCGCCACGCCCCGCTCGCGGATGCTCTCACGAGCCGCCGCGACGAG
>DATHAN010000061.1:0-2686 GCA_035296645.1 Thermoleophilaceae bacterium | reverse complement strand
AGGTTGCCGTACGTTTCGGTAGTCGTTACCCGCAGGTCGACCGGCATGCCGTTGTGGGCGAGTGCTCGAGCGCCCGACTCGCTGGCCGACGAGACCTCGACCAGCGGGAGGGCGCAGAACGCCTGGACGAGGGCGCTCGGGTCGCGGGCGGCCGCGACGACGTCGAGGTCCTTGCACGTCTCGGCCTGGCGGCGCGCGCTACCCGCGAGCTCGGCGTGCTCGCACGCCGGGTGGTCGCGCAGCGCGGCGACGATCCCGTCGCCGACCGCCCGCGCGCGCGGCAGGAGCCAGCGGACCCGCGGACCTCCCGGATCGGCGGCGAGCGCGGCGAGCACGTTCTGCTCGGCCTTGGCGCCGAAGCCGGGGACCTCCCGCAGGCGCCCGCCCTCGGCGGCGCGGCGCAGCTCGTCGCGCGAGTGTATCCCGAGCTCCTCGTACAGCCGTCGCGCGCGCTTGGCGCCGAAGCCGGGCAGGTGCGTGATCTCGACGAGACCCGCCGGGAACTTCTCCTTGAGCCGCTCGGCCTGGGGGAGCGAGCCGCGCTCGAGCAGGACGTCGATCTTCTCGGCGATCGTCTTGCCGATGCCGGGGAGCTCGGTCGCGCGGCCGGCGCGCGCGAGCTCGGCCACCGGCTGCGTCGCGTCCCGGATCGCGCGCGCGGCGTTGCGGTAGGCGACGATGCGGTGGACGATCGCCTCGTCGAGCTCGTACAGGTCCGCGAGCTCGTCGAAGTGGGCGGACAGCTCGGCGTTGCGCATCGTGCTGGAGAGGGTACGCACGGGCCAGGGACGGGAAGCGCCGGCCGGACCGCCGGTCGAACCGTCGCTATATTTTCTGAAGCAACGCACGACGAACTTGGAGGGCCAAGTGGCAGGTCAGATCACCGACGTGACCGACAACAACTTCCAGGCCGAGGTCCTCGAGTCGCCGGAGCCCGTGCTCGTCGACTTCTGGGCGCCGTGGTGCGGGCCGTGCCGCGTGGTCGCGCCCGTGCTCGAGGAGCTCAACTCCGAGCGCAGCGACCTGCGCGTCGTCAAGCTCAACGTCGACGACAACCAGCAGACCGCCGCGCGCTACGGGGTCATGTCGATACCCACGATGATCCTGTTCAAGAACGGCCAGCCCGCCGAGACGATCATCGGGGCGCTCCCGAAGCCACGGCTCGTCCAGCAGCTCGAGCCGGCGCTCGCCTAGGGAGAGCTTCGATGGCGTTCGAGCTGGTCGGGGCCCCCGACGGCCTGTGGCTCGAGGGGCACAGCGGCGGGGACGAGATCGGCGACTACAACGGGCGCGTGATCGCGATCGCCATGCGCGACACCGATCCGCTGTCGGCGGCCCAGCCCGAGCACGCGAGCACGCCGACGACCGAGGGCCTGCTCGGGTGGGGGACGACCTACTTCCTGGTGTGCGATCCCAACCGGGACGCCCCGGTGTGGGTCGCCAAGGAGAGCATCACGAGCCACCGGTTCGAGGACGCCTAGGCCGCGTCGTGCGGGCGACCGCGGCGGGTAGAGTGCCCGCGCGATGAAGGTCGCCTACGTCTTCTCCACCTCCGGCCACACCGCGAGCTACAAGCTCGGGCAGATGATCCTGCCCCAGCTCGAGGAAGGCGATCATGGCGTGGAGGTCGTCGGGATGTTCTTCTTCGACGACAACACCTACCTCCTGCGCGCGGGCGACCCGGTCGGCGAGCGGCTCGGCCGCGCCGCGCGGGAGAAGGACGTGCTCCTCATGCTGTGCGACCAGTGCGCGCTCGAGCGCGAGCTCGCCGAGGGCGAGAAGCGCAACGCCCGGCCGGTCGGGACGGTCGAGGGCGTCGAAGTGGGGTGCTTCCCCGACCTCTACGCGGCGCTCGCGGCGAACCCGCCGGACCAGGTCATCACCCTGTAGCGCGCGCGAGGTCGATGCGCAGCTCGCGGCCCTCGATGGCCGCCGACTGCGCTCCTGGCGCCAGCGCCGCGGCGCCGTCGTAGGCGAGCTCGACGGCGAGCGTCTCCGCGGCGACGTAGGGCTCATGCGCGCGCACGGCCTCGAGGACCTCCTCGTCGCCCGCGAGCGTGAGCGCGATGCGGTCCTCGACCGCGAGCCCCGCGCCCTTGCGCGCGGACTGCACGGCGTGCACGACCTCGCGGGCGAGCCCCTCGCGCCGCAGCCCGTCGTCGAGCCCCAGGTCGAGGGCGACGGCGTGAGCGCCCGAGCGCTCGAGCTGGTAGCCCTCGCGCGGTCGCATGACGAGCGTGAGGTCGCCGGGGCCCAGCATGTGCTCCTGCCCGTCGACCGACACGCCGACCGAGCCGCCGGCGCCCAGCGTCTCGGCCACCGAGCCGGCGTCGAGCGCGGCCACCGCCGCGGCGACCCGGGGCATGTGCTTTCCGAACCGCGGCCCGAGCGCGCGGTAGTTCGGCTTGAGCTCCCACACGCCGAGCTCGTCGGCGTCCGAGACGAAGCGCAGGCGCTTGACGTTCAGCTCGTCGAGCACGAGCGGCTCGAGGCGCTCGATCGCCTCGCGCTCGGCGTCACGGGCCACGACGACCGCCTCGGCCAGTGGCTGGCGGACCTTGACCTTGGCCTGGGCGCGCGCGGCGCGGCCGAGCTCGACCGTCCCGCGTGCCACGCCCATCTCGACCTCGAGCGTCTCGTCGCGCCGCGCCGGGTCCGGCTTGGGGAAGTCGCACAGGTGGACCGA
>DATHAN010000060.1:0-8791 GCA_035296645.1 Thermoleophilaceae bacterium | reverse complement strand
CTCGGCGCCCGAGTGCTTCGAGATCGAGCGCCGGCTGCGCGACGAGCTGGCGGTTCCCGTCATGCACGACGACGTCCACGGGACGGCGGTGGTCACGCTCGCCGCGGCGATCGTCGCCGCGCGTCAGGTCGACGTCGACCTCAGGGAGGCAACCGTCGGCCAGATCGGCCTCGGCGCCGCGGGAGCAGGGATCGCCGAGCTGATGGTCGACGGGGGCGCGGGGCACGTCTTGGCGAGCGACCCCGACGAGTCGACGCACGGGCGAGCGCACGACAAGGGGATCGAGATCGCCGAGCTCGGCGAGCTCATGGCCAAGTCGAACGTCGTCGTGGCGACGACGGGGCAACCGGGGCTGATCGAGCCCGGCATGGTGAGCGACGGGCAGGTGATCCTCGCCATGAGCAACCCCGACCCGGAGATCAGACCGGACGACGCGCTCGAGGCCGGCGCCGCGTTCGCCTTGGACGGCTCGAGCGTCAACAACGTGCTCGGGTATCCCGGGGTCTTCCGCGGCGCGCTGCTGTCGGGCGCCGAGGACATCAACCTCGAGATGAAGCTCGCGGCCGCGCGCGCGATCGCCGACCTCGCGGAGCAGTCGGAGCTCGTGCCCGACCCGCTCGACCCGGAGGTGCACGCGCACGTGGCCGAGGCCGTGTGCCAGGCCGCCGAGGAGAGCGGCGCCGCCCGGCCCGAGCTGGCCGCCACGGGGCTGTAGAGCCCGCCTAAGAAACCCGCTTCACCGGCGTGCTCGTGCGCGGAGGGCGCCCGCGGGATGGTGGGCGCCGGAGACCTTTGGGGGTGCGCCTCGCGGCGATCGCCGCGTCGCCCGTGTGGCGCCGAGCACTTTCGTGGGCTTTGGTGTTGCAAAGTGGGTCAAAGTGGGTTACAGTGGCGACGCCTTGCGGGCCGGGGTGACCGGGCTCCTCCCACCCAGCCACCCCGGCCCGAGCTTTCAAGTTGCGTTGCCCATGACCGAGACCAGAGGCGCGGATGGCGTTTCGAGGCCACTTCGACTACTCGCTCGACGCGAAGAACCGGCTGAACCTCCCTCCCAAGTTCCGCGCGTCGTTCTCCTCCGGGGTCGTTCTCGCCAGGGGCCTCGAGCCCTGCATCTGGCTGTGGCCGCCCGAAGCGTTCGACCGCTTCACCCACCAGGTGCTCGGGGGGCTCAACCCGGTGAGCGCCGAGCGGCGCAAGCTGACCCGCTACGTCGCCGGCAACTCGTTCGACGCCGAGCTCGACGCCGCGGGGCGCGTGACGCTCAACCCCGCGTTGGTCGAGCACGCGGGGATCGATAGGGAGGTCGTCGTGGTGGGCGTGCTCGACTACCTCGAGGTCTGGGCGCGCGACCGGTGGCTCGCCGGCCAGGACGAGCTGGGCGCCGAGATCGGGCAGATCGCCGAGGGCCTTGGCCATCCTGCTTGACATGACCCGCGAGCACGTGCCCGTGCTGGCCGCCGAGCTCGTCGAGCTGATCGACCCGCGGCCGGGCGAGACCGTCGTCGACTGCACGTTCGGAGCGGGCGGTCACGCGCGGCTCGTCGCGGATCGGATGGGCACGTCAGGGACGCTCGTCTGCGTCGACCGCGACCCCGTCGCCGCCGAGCGCTACGAGAGCTTCGCCGCCGAGGCGCCGTGCCGGACGCGCTTCGTCGCCGCCGACTACGCCGACGCGCTCGCCGGGCTCGAACAGGGCGGAGAGCGCGCGGACGCCGTCTACCTCGACCACGGGGTCTCCTCGATGCAGCTCGACACGCTCGAGCGCGGGTTCTCGTACGCGTATGACGCGCCGCTCGACATGCGCATGGACCCCGGCCAGGAGCTCGACGCGCGCACCGTCGTCAACGAGTGGGACGAGCGCCGGCTTGCCGGCAGCTTCCGCGAGTACGGCGAGGAGCGCTACGCGCGCCGGATCGCCCGCGGGTTAGTGCGTCGCCGGCGCCGGGCTCCGCTCGAGACGACGTTCGACCTCGTCGAGACGATCAACGAGTCGATCCCCGCGCCCGCCCGGTTCGGTGCCGGACACCCGGCGCGGCGCGTGTTCCAGGCGATCCGCATCGCGGTCAACGACGAGCTCGGATTGCTCGACCGCGCGCTGCCGCTCGCATGGGGCCTGCTCCCGCCCGGAGGGCGGTTGGCCGCGATCTCCTTCCACTCGCTCGAGGATCGCCGCCTCAAGCGCTTCCTGGCGGACCGCGCGCGCGGTTGCGTGTGCCCGCCCGAGCTGCCGATCTGCGTCTGCGGCCGCGAGCCCGAGGCAGAGCTGCTCGCCCGGCGCGGGGTCACGCCCTCAGCCGAGGAGGTCGCCGACAACCCGCGTGCGCGGGCGGCGCGGCTGCGCGGGGCGCGGCGCCTGGCGGCGCAGCAGGGGGCGGCCTGAATGGCCGGGCGAGCCGCGACGACCGGGGGCGCCGGATCGCGGGGTGGCGACGTCTCGACCCGGGGCACGGCCAGGCGCGCAAGCGCCCTCGCCGCGGCACGCGCCGCGTCCCCGGCTCGGCGCGCTCCCGGCGCCTCCGGAGCAGCACCCACCACCGGGACGGCCCGCCCCGCGCCGACCGTCCGGTCGACCGCGGCGCCCCGTCCCGCGCCCCTGGCTCCGCGCGAGCGCCGACCCGGAGGCCCGCCCCGCCCGAGTCGCGGCCCGGCCCCGCCCGCGCGAGCACCGCGGACACACCGCCTTGCCGAGGCGCCTCGCGGCGTTCGCTCGCTCCGCCTGGTCGCCGTGGTCGATCGGCTGCTGCGCGGCCGCGCCTGGGTGGCGCTGATTGCCGGGCTCCTGGCGGGCATCGTCTTCCTCAACGTCAGCCTGCTCGAGCTGAACAGCGGGATCGCGCGCACCGACAAGCGCGCGGCCGACCTGCGGCGCGACAACGCCGCGCTGCGGATGCGCGTCGCCCGCCTCGGGGCGAGCGAGCGGATCCAGCGGGCCGCCGCCGCCGCGCGCGGGTTCGTGGCCGCGCGCCCGGGCCACGTGGGCTACCTGAAGCACCGCCGCGGTGACGCGGCCCGCGCGGCGCGGGCGCTCGAGGACTGGTGGCCCCCGCCACCGCCGCGCGAATCCGCGGCCACGGCGGTGACCGGTGGCAGCGCGTCCCCGGCTGGGGCGGCGCGCACGGGCGCGACGGGCGCCACCCAGCCCGGCGCCGGGACGAGTGGCACGGGAACCGGCTCGCCCGGCGCGAACGCGCCGTCCACCGCGAGCGAGGGAGCGCGTACCCCTCCGACCGGAGCGGGAGCCGCGGGCGGCGCGGGGACGGGGCCCTCGGGGGTGCCGTGACCGTCCCGGCCGGGCGCCCGCCGGAGTCGTCGAGGGTGTGGCTGATTCGGCTCGTCGAGCGGCGCATCGGCCTCCTGTTCGCCGCCTTCCTCGCCGCGCTGCTGCTCGCCGGGGCGCGCGCCACCTGGCTCGGCACCGTGCGCGCCGACGACCTGAGCGAGCGCGCGGTCGCCCAGCAGGTCTCGGACCTCGAGGTCGCGGCGAGCCGGGGAACGGTCACCGATCGCCACGGCGTCGAGCTCGCCGTTTCCGAGGACGCGATCACCGTGTTCGCCAACCCCTTCCTGATCGAGCGCCCGGACGCGGTGGCGCGGCGGCTGGCACGAGCCCTCGATCGCCCGGCCTCGGGCATCCTGCGGCGGCTGTCCGATCGCCGCAAGGGCTTCGTCTACCTCGGGCGCAAGCTCGATCCCGCCGTCGGCAAAACGGTGGAGCGGCTGAAGCTCGAGGGCGTGGGGACGGTCGTCGAGTCGCGGCGGCGGTATCCGCGCGGTGAGCTCGCCGGCCAGCTGCTCGGCACGGTCGGGACCGACAACTACGGCCTGTCCGGACTCGAGCAGGCGCACGAGCGGCGCCTCCACGGGCGCAGCGGCCGCCGGCGCGTGGTCAAGGATGCGCTCGGCAAGCCGATCTCGATCGTCGAGCAGCGCCCGGCGGTGCCGGGCAGGGACCTGCGTCTCACCCTCGACGCGGCCATCCAGGAGCGGACGGAGGCGGTGATGCGCGAGGTCGCCCAGCGCTACCGTCCGAAGGGCGCGACCGCCGTGGTGCTCGACCCGCGCACGGGCGAATTGCTCGCGGTCGCCAACTGGCCGCCCGTCGACCCGAACCGTCCCGGCGCCCCCCTCGCGGCGCGGCAGAACCGCGCTGTGGCGGCGGCCTACGAGCCGGGGTCGACGTTCAAGGCGTTCACCGTCTCGGGCGCGCTCGAGGAGGGCGCCGTCGACCCCGACCAGACCTATGACCTGCCGCCCACGATCAAGGTCGCCGACCGCGAGATCCGGGAGTCGCACGCGCGCGGCGCCGAGACCATGAGCGTGGGCGACATCCTCGCCCACTCGTCGAACGTCGGCGCGGTCACGATCGGCCTCGAGCTCGGAGCGCGGCGCTTCGACCGCTGGGTGCGACGCTTCGGCTTCGGGAGGGGCACCGGCGTCGATTTGCCCGGCGAGGGCGTCGGCCTCGTGCCGCGCCCGAGCCAGTACTCGGGCTCCTCGATGGGCAACCTTCCGCTCGGCCAGGGGCTCGCGGTCACCCCGATCCAGATGGCGGCCGGCTACTCCGCGCTCGCCGCCGGCGGTGAGATTCGACAGCCGCATGTGGTCGCCGCCGGACCGGCCCCGGTGAGGCGGGTGGTCTCGGCGGAGACCGCGCGGCGGGTGTCGCGCATGCTCGAAGGGGTGCTCGGGCCCGGCGGGACGGCACAGGAGGCGCGCGTCCCCGGCTACCGGCTCGCCGGGAAGACCGGGACCGCCCAGAAGCCGGACGGCTTCGGCGGCTACTCGAAGACGGACTACGTCGCCTCGTTCATCGGCTTCGCGCCGGCGCGCAACCCGCGCCTGCTCGTCGCGGTGGCGGTCGACGAACCGAAGGGCGAGATCTACGGGGGCGAGGTGGCCGCACCCGCGTTCGAGAAGATCGTCTCGTTCGCGCTGCCCTACCTGCGGATCCCGCCCGACTGACCGTGGAGAGCGCCGGTCCGCGCTTTAGACTGCGCGGCGGCTCATGACGCTCCGCGACCTCATGGGCGCGGGTGCGCCCGACGTTCCGATCTCGAGCCTCGCCTACGCGAGCGACGCGGTCGCCTCCGGCGCCCTGTTCTTCTGCGTGCCGGGGTTCCGCGCCGACGGCCACGACTTCGCGCCCGACGCCGTGGCGCGCGGGGCGGCGGCGCTCGTGTGCGAGCGCCCGCTCGAGCTCGGGGTCCCGGAGGTCGTCGTGCCCGACGTGCGGGCGGCGATGGGCCCCGCGGCGGCGCGCTTCTACGGCGACCCGACGGACGAGCTGCGGGTGATCGGGATCACGGGGACGAACGGCAAGACCACCACGGCGTACCTCGTGCGCGCCCTGCTCGAGGCGGCGGGAGTTCGCTGCGGCCTGCTCGGCACCGTGACCTCGGTGGTCGGCGGGCGCCAGGAGCCTGTCGAACGCACGACGCCCGAGGCGATCGACCTCCAGGCGAGCTTCCGGCGCATGCTCGACGCGGGCGACGGCGCCTGCGCGATCGAGGTGTCCTCGCACGCGCTCGAGCTCGGGCGCGCGGGCGGGATCCGCTTCGCGGCGCGCGTGTTCACCAACCTGAGCCAGGACCACCTCGACTTCCACCCGTCGATGGAGCACTACTTCCTCGCCAAGCGCACACTGTTCGAGCTCCCTGGCGGAGAGCCGGGCGTCTCGATCGTGAACGCCGACGACGAGTGGGGGCGGCGCCTGGTCGAGGAGCTCGGCGGCGCCGTGACCTATGGCGTCGTGCACGCGGCCGACTTCCGCGGCCGCGACGTGCGCTTCGACCCCCGGGGCTCGCGCTTCGAGTGTGACACGCCCGATGGATCGATCGAGCTCACGACTCGCCTCCCCGGCCACTTCAACGTGTTGAACTCGCTCGCGGCGCTCGCGGCGGTCAGGCCGCTCGGGGTGAGGCTCGAGGTGGCGGCGCGCGCGCTGGCGGCGGCCGACCGCGTCCCCGGGCGAATGGAGCCCGTGGACGAGGGCCAGGGCTTTGCGGTGCTCGTCGACTACGCGCACACGCCGGAGGCGCTCGACAACGTGCTGCGCGCGGCGCGCGAGCTGGCTAGCGGCCGCCTGCACGTCGTGTTCGGCGCGGGCGGCGACCGCGACAAGACGAAGCGGCCGCTCATGGGGCGCGTGGCGAGCGCGCTCGCCGACCTCGTCGTCGTCACCTCGGACAACCCGCGCTCGGAGGACCCCGAGGCGATCGTCGACGAGGTCATGCTCGGGACCGCCCGGGGCGCCGAGCGCGAGGTCGACCGGCGCGCCGGGATCGCCCGCGCGCTCGCCGGCGCCGAGCCGGGCGACGTCGTGGTGATCGCGGGCAAGGGGCACGAGCAGGGACAGGAGTTCGCCGGCGGGCGCAAGGAGCCGTTCGACGACGTGACCGAGGCGCGCGCGGCGCTGCGGCGCCTGCTGGGGCGCGACGCCGACGGTCCGGGGGCGGGCGGTGCGGCCGAGCCGGGGCGCGGCGGCACGCGTGGCGCGCCGCCGGAGCGTTCACCCGCCGGTCCCGAGGCGGGCGCCGGCGTCGCCGCGCGCATGCGGTGATCGATCGAACCCCCGAGTGGGTCGCCGCGGGCGCCGGCGGACGGCTCGTGGCCGGCGACCCCCGGGCGGGAGGACCGCGTCGCGTGGTGGCCGACTCGCGCGCGCTCGCGCCGGGCGACCTGTTCGTCGGGCTGCCGGGCGCCCACGTCGACGGCGGCGCGTTCGCCGGCGACGCGCTCGCCGCCGGGGCGTGGGGCGTGCTCGTGCGGCCGGAGCACGTTTCGCGCCCGCCCCCCGAGGGGGCGGTCGTGATCGCCGCCGACGACCCGCTCTCGGCCCTCGGTCGCCTCGCGCGCGCCTGGCGCCGCGAGCTCGGCGCCGCGACGATCGGGATCACGGGCTCGACCGGCAAGACCTCCACCAAGGACATCCTCGCCGCGCTCCTGCGTCCGCACCGGCGCACGCATGCGAGCCGCGAGAACTTCAACACCGAGGTCGGGCTCCCGCTCTCGATCCTCGAGGCTCCGCGGGACACCCGGGCGCTCGTGCTCGAGATGGCGATGCGCGGCGAGGGACAGATCGCGGAGCTGACCGCGATTGCCGAGCCCGACGTGGGGGTGATCGTGAACGTCGGTCCGGTCCACCTCGAGCTGCTCGGCACGGTCGAGCGCGTCGCGGCGGCCAAGGCCGAGCTCGTGCACGGCCTGCGCCCAGGCGCGACGTGCGTCGTTCCCGCCCGCGAGCCGCTGCTCGAGCCGCACCTGCGCACCTACGTGGAGACCGTCACCTTCGGGCCCGGCGGCGATGTCGAGCTCGTGTCGAGCGACGAGAGCGGCCGCGTCGAGATCGATGCCCGCGGGGACCGCGTCGAGCTCGAGCTGCCGTACCGGCAGCCCCACAACCTGCTCAACACGCTCGCCGCGGTCGCGGCGGCGCAGGTGGTCGGAGTCGTGTCGGCGGGCCGGGTCGAGGTCACATTCTCCCCGCTCCGCGGTCAGGAGGTCGAGCTCTCCGAGGGGGTGACCGTGGTCAATGACTGCTACAACGCCAACCCGATGTCGATGCGGGCCGCCCTCGACCACCTGGCCGCGGCCCCCGCGCGCCGCCGCATCGCCGTCCTCGGGACGATGGCCGAGCTCGGCCCGGAGGCGCCGCGCTACCACGCCGAGGTCGGCAGACGGGCGGCGGAGGCCGGGATCGACGTGCTCGTGGCGGTGGGGGACGAGGCGCGGTCGTACCTCGACGCGTTCGAGGGGCCCGAGCGTCACGGCGTGGCGAGCCCCGAGGAGGCGGGCGCGCTGCTCGAGCGGCTCGCCCGGCCGGGCGACCGCGTGCTCGTCAAGGGCTCGCGCTCGGCGGGGCTCGAGCGCGTGGTCGGCGACCGGCGGTGACCGCGCGCGCGGCCGGGCCGGGCGCGCCGAGGGCGCCGGCCTAGGCGCAGATGCTCGGAGAGGTCCTCATCGGCGGCATGGCGTCGCTCCTGCTGTGCATGTTCCTGGGGCCGCGGTTCATCGAGTTCCTGCGCGCGCGGGAGTTCGGTCAGCACATCCGCGAGGAGGGGCCCGAGGGCCACGCCGGAAAGGCGGGCACGCCGACCATGGGCGGGCTCCTGATCTTCCTCGCGGTGTCGGTGCCGTTCCTGATCCTCGGCCAGTTCGACGTCGCCAGCCTCGCCGTCTACGGCACCGCGGTGGCGAGCGCGATGCTCGGGTTCCTCGACGACTGGTCGAAGATCTCGAAGAAGCGCTCGCTCGGCCTGTCGGGGCGGTGGAAGCTCGTGGCCCAGGCGGCGATCGCGCTCGCGCTGTGGTGGGTCGCCACGCGCTACGTCGGCCTGACCGACATGCTCAACACGCGCCTGTTCGGCGTCACGGTCGATCTCGGGATCCTCTATCCGGTGCTGATCTTCCTCGTCCTCGGGGGCTCGACGAACGGCGTCAACCTGACCGACGGCCTCGACGGGCTCGCGGCGGGCTGCGGCGCGATCGTGCTATTCGCCTACACGGCGATGACCTTCCTCACGAGCGGGCAGGAGGATCTCGCGCTCCTGTGCGCGTGCCTCGTGGGCGCGTGCACGGGCTTCCTGTGGTTCAACTCATTCCCCGCGTCGGTCTTCATGGGCGACACCGGAGCGCTCGGCTTGGGCGGCGCGATAGCGGCGCTCGCCGTGGTCACCAAGACCGAGATCCTGCTCGTGATCATCGGCGGCATCTTCGTCGTCGAGGCGCTGTCGGTGGCGGTCCAGGTGTTCGCCTTCCAGCGCTTCCGCAAGCGCGTGTTCCTGATGGCGCC
>DATHAN010000059.1:0-2581 GCA_035296645.1 Thermoleophilaceae bacterium | reverse complement strand
CCTTCCTCTCTCTCGGCATGGCGGGCTCCGGTGCTGGGTCGCGACCCGAGCGGCCGTCCGGCCCCGGCGAGGCGCGCAGGCGGTCGATCAGGCCCATTCGCGGGGGCGTATTCGCAGGCGGCGGCCGGAGTCCTTCCCCGCAGGGGCGAGGGCGCGGTCGTCGTCGCGCGCCGGCGTCCCGCCGTGGGATCCTGCCCCGATGTCCGCGAAGCCCGGTCCGCTCACTGCAGACCGGCTCGTCCAGGGCCGCCGCGTGATCGTCTGCGTCGGCTCGGGCGGCGTCGGCAAGACGACGATCGCGGCGGCGATCGCCACCGAGCTCGCCGCCCGCGGCCGGCGCGTCGCGGTGCTCACGATCGACCCGGCGCGCCGGCTCGCGGAGTCACTCGGGCTCGAGGAGCTCAGCAACGAGCCGCACCTCGTCGACCCCGAGCGCCTCGCCGCCGCGGGTATCGACATGCGCGGCGAGCTGTGGGCCATGATGCTCGACGCCAAGCGCACGTTCGACGACGTCATCGAGCGGTACGCGGCCGACCCGGCGGCCCGCGACCGCCTGCTCGAGAACCGGATCTACCAGGAGATCTCGACCGCGGTGTCGGGGTCCCAGGAGTACATGGCGATGGAGAAGCTCAACGAGCTCGACGAAGAAACGCGCTTCGACGTGCTCGTGCTCGACACGCCGCCGACCCGCGACGCGCTCGACTTCCTCGACGCGCCGAGCCGCCTCGCGCGCTTCGTCGACTCGCGCGCGCTCGGGATCTTCCTGCGCCCGGGCGGGCGCTTCCTCGGGCGCGGCTCGAGCCTGCTCTTCCGGGCGCTCAAGCGGATCACCGGCGTCGACGTCATGGAGGACATATCGGAGTTCTTCGTGGCGGTCGGCGACATGACCCAGGGCTTTCGCGACCGGGCGAAGCGCGTCGAGGTGCTGCTCGCCGCGCGCACGACCGCCTTCCTGCTCGTCACCTCGCCTCAGCCCGAGGCGGTCGCCGAGGCGGTCCACTTCGGCCGCCGACTCGCGGAGCGGCGGTTGGCGCTCGCCGGCGCGGTGGTCAACCGCGTGCACAGCGCGCCCGCTGAGGTCGACGGAGGCGTCCCGCGCGCGGACCTCGCCGAGCTGCTCGGCGACGAGCTCGGCGGCAAGGTGGCGCGCAGCCTCGAGGAGGCACGGCGTCTCGCCGAGCGCGACGGGCGCAGCATCGCCCGGCTGCGGGGCGAGCTGCGGGGCGCGCCGATCGTGCTCGTGCCCCACCTCACCGAGGACGTGCACGCGATCGACGGGCTCGCCGACGTCAACGAGCACCTGTTCGGCCGGGCGGAGCGCTTCGAGGCCGCCGGCGGCTAGCTCGACGCTGTCACAGCCCCCCGAGCAGCTCGACGTACTGTGCGAGGTGGCGCGGGCCGAGGAAGTGCTCGCGCACGCGGATCTGCGCGCGGTCGCCCATGCGCGTCGCCGCGCCCGGGTCGCCGAACAGCCGCGCGACGGCCGCCCCGAACGCCTCGAGGTCGGTGGGGTCGACGAGCAGTCCCGTGTCCTCGTCGACCACCTGGTCGTTGATCCCGCCGACCGCGCCGGCCACCAAGGGCCGGCCCTTCCACATCGCCTCCGACACCGTCAGGCCGAAGCCCTCGGCCAGGCTCTTCTGGACGACGACGTCGGCGCGCCGCTGGAGCGCGTTGACCATCGCGGCGTTCTCGGCCGCGTCGGCCATCGGCAGCGAGGCGAGGTGGACGCGGCGGCGCACCCGCGGGTCGAGCTCCTCCCAGCCCGCGCGCAACGACTCGTAGACCTCGGCGCCCTCCGGGTCGTCGGCGACGCCCTCGGTGTCGGGGCCGGCGAGCACGAGGTGGACGTCGGGCGCCCGGGGAGCGATGCAGCAGTCGAAGGCCTCCATGACGCCCGCGTGGTCCTTGAGGCGGTCCCAGCGCGAGACTTGGAGCATCGTCGGCTGGACGAGGTCGAGCGACTCCTCCTCCACCAGGTTCGCCCGGCGGTCGACGCGCGCGGGCGACCCGTCCTCGCGCTCGTAAACCGGGCGACCGCCGCACGCGCCTTCGCCGAGCCCCATCACCCCGAGGACCGCGGCGACCGCCGAGAACGCCATCGGTTGGTTCTTGGGCGAGAAGATGTCGATCGAGGGCGGGATGACCGCCACGCGCGCCGGGTCGAGCCCATCCCAGACGTACGACGGCCGCGAGAAGACGTAGGCCGCCGCCTCCGACACGTCAGGGCGCAGGAAGTCCCACGCCTCGCGCGCGAGGTGGTTCGGCTTGTCCACGCCGATGTGGCAGCGCCACACGACGGTCGCCCCCGCGCGCACGAGCGGCGGGACGAGCCCCGCGGGCTGGGGGTCGTGCAAGAGCACGACGTCGCCTGGACGCACGACCTCGAGCAGCTCGCGCGCATTCTCCTCGGACGCCCGCTCGTACGCCGCGCGCTCGGGCTCGCCGAGCTCGCCGCCGTCGCCGTCCGTGCCGTGGAGGCGGTTGTGCAGGCGCTTCGTGATCCGGAAGAAGTCGGGCGGGCCGTCGATCACCACCCAGCGCGCGTCGATGTCCGCGCCGCGCACGTAGGCGAGCAGCG
>DATHAN010000058.1:0-11947 GCA_035296645.1 Thermoleophilaceae bacterium | reverse complement strand
ACTGGATTTGAACCAGCGACCGCTCGGCCCCCAGCCGAGTGCGCTACCAGACTGCGCCACGCCCCGAAGCGGGCGACGGGAATCGAACCCGCCCTTGGAGCTTGGAAGGCTCCAGTGCCACCACAACACTTCGCCCGCCTTTGTGGAGCCGATTCTAACGCCCGGATGTAGCGAATCGTCTCACGCTCCGGGTCCGCGGAAGCGATCGCGTCTCGACGACCTCGAAGTCGCTTCCCCTGATGCGGTGGAGGGAGTGCAGGTCGTCGTCATCCCATCCCGGCGAGGGGGTTCCTCCGATGTACCAGGGCGCTCCGTTGTCGGCGACGATCATGCCGTAGCGCTTGAGCGCCCGCAGGACGATCCGGGACTGCGGCGGGAAGGACGAGATGGCGACGCTCCGCTTGAGACGCAGGTGGAGGCCCATCGGCGGTAGGTCGAGATCGGTCAGCTCGGAGGCGAAGTGACGCGCGGGGTAGACGAACGCGCGCCGCGTGCACGGCACGGTCACCCGCAAGGCGTGATCGATCGAGCCCCGGCGGAGCTCGTCGGCCCGTGCCAGCCCGGCAGGATCGGCAGGCCGGCGGCGTCGGCCGAGGTCCAGCCCGCGGGCCTCAGCGGGTTCGATAGCAGGCTCCACGTCGCGCCCGAGCCCGCGCGCCACGAGGCGCCGCCCGCGCGCGGGTAGGCGGCGTACAGCTCCCACAGCCGGCAGCGGTCACGGTCGACCAAGATCACGTGGCGGTCGCCGGTCGACCGCGGGCCGCCCTCGATGCGCGCGTTCGGCGGGATCGGGTAGGGCCCGGGGTCGGACTCGTCGGCGTAGGTGAACGACACGGGCACTCGGCGCTGGGTTCCCGCGACGACGGTGATCGGGATCCCGATCGAGGCCCCCTCCCACAGGCCGGAGCCGAAGTCCGGGTGCAACGGCTCCCCCGTGCCGATGCTCCGCACGATCGCGCTCGAGCGGGCGGCGACCGGGAGCCCGTCGACACGCTGGTTCCAGCGCTTCGTCGCCGGGAACACCGGGCAGTTGGGGGCAGCGGTGAGCCGGTGTGCCTCGGCGGGCGCCGCGACCGGGCCGCCGGCGCCCACCGCGAGACACGTCGCGAGCGCGAGCGCTGCGCTCAGGAGCAGTCGAGCGCCCGCGCGGCGGCGCCGGCGCGCGTCGCCCTTCGACCGCGGGCTGGCCTGGAGGCGGTCACCCTGAGTCGGGTATCGACCGGCGGATGGGCACCTTGAGCCGTTCGGCGACACCGCCGTCCGTCCGCCCGCCCGCGACGGACCGCTTCAGCCGCCCGCGGCCGTCCCCGGAACCACGCGCGGGCCCGCGACCGCGGGCACCCTGTCCGACCGAGCACGGGAGTTGCGGTGCGGCGCGAGCCGGGCGCGGAACCCGAGCTCGGTGGCCGCGCGGTCGAACGCCTCCTGCATGGAGAGGACCTCCTCGCCCCGCTGGACGATCACGAGCGCCTCGAGGATGCACGCCGGGATGTCGTCGGCGCGGAAGTCGGGAATGGGCGGCACGAAGCGGAGGCGCTCGTCGCCGAGCGTCGCCTTGAGCACGGTCGCGCCACGTTCGCGCAGCCGCGCGCGCAGCCGCTCGGGCATCTCGGGGTGGGGGTCGTCGGCGACCACCGCGCCCGGCGCGATGTGCGGCGCGAGCTCATCCATGTCGGCGCCCTTGGGAGTGAGCACGAACAGCGCTTCGGCCGCCGCGAGATCCTCGGGCCGGTTCGTGTGCAGGACGCCGTTCTCGCCGTGGCCTCGACCCTCGTAGCGCGAGTCGAGGGCGATCACCGTGCCGAACTCACGGGCCAGGCAGTCCACGAGGCGCGGCGTGGCACATCGGCCAGGCCGTGGTCGAGCTTCAGAGCGTGGTCGGACTCAAGATCGCACTGCGCGCGTTCGGGAGACCGCGACTCGCCTACGGTGCCGTCCCCTCCGTCACCGGGCGTTTCACCAGAGCCCACCGGATCGAGCTCGCCGCCCTCGAAGGCGATGCCGCTCGCTTCCGGTACGTCGACGTGTCGGGCGTCGGATACGACCATCTCGACTGCCGCTACACCGCGGCCCTGCTCTCGAGCATCCCGAAGATGTTCGGCTCCCTCCCCGCCGAGGTCCGCCACTCACGCTGCGCGCTGCGCGGGGCATCCGAGTGCGTGTACGAGCTCCGCTGGGAGTACGGGCCCTCGGGTGCCAGGCCGATCGTGGTCGGGCTCGCCGCCACCGGCCTCGCGCTCGGAGCCTCCAAGGGTCCACGGGCGCTGGCCGTCCCGGCCGCTGGGGCTGCCCTCGCCGCGCGCCGCTCGCTCGTGCGCTGGCGACAACGCCGTGACTCGCTCGAGACCGAGGTCCGCGATCAGGAGGAGGCGGCGGAGCGACTGACCGCCTCGCTCCGGGACCTCGTCTCGGACCTGCGCACCGATGAGGTCCTCCGCAAGATCATGGAGAACGCCCAGGGCGTCCTGCTCGGGAGAGAGATCGCGGTGCTGACGACGAGCGGGAAACCGTGTACGCGCCCACGGGACGGCGGGTGTGCCCGAGCCGGCGCTTCGCCGGCTCGAGGCCTGGGTGACGACTCGCGAGTTCAACGCCCCGACGACGCTCTCCGCGCTCGGCGGCGTGCCCGAGCTCGCCGAGCTGCCCGAACACCCGGAAGCGCCGCTCGGCGCTCTGTCGGCCGCACCGCTGGTATTCCGCGGCGAGCAGCTCGGCGTGCTCGTCGCGCTCGGACACGGCTCCGATCCCTTCCTCCCCAAGGAGACCTCGCTGCTCGAGGTCTACGCCGCCGAGGCGGCCATCGCGCTAGCCAACGCCCGCCTCGTCGAGCGGCTCGAGGGTCTCGCGCGCTCGGACTCGCTCCCCGGACTTCTCAACCACGGGGAGTTCCAGCAGGCTCTGGCGCGCGAGCTCGAGCGCGCCCAGCGCGACCGGACGACACTGAGCATCGTCCTCCTCGATCTCGACGGGTTCAAGCGGGTGAAGGACGAGTACGGCCCTCCGAGGGAGACCGCGTCCTGCGGATGGTGGCCGAGAAGGTGCGCTCCGTGCTCGGCGCCGAGGACCGCGCCGCCCGCATCGGCGGCGACGAGTTCGCGCTCATCCTGCCCAGCCGCACGGCGTCCGAGGCCGAGGCGATCGCCATGCACCTCGAACGCGAGATCGTCGGCTTCGGACTCGAGACCGGCGCCTCGTGTGGAGTCGCCGAGTGGCCGACCGCCGGCCCGAGCCAGAACCTCTTGCTGTTCAACGCGGACCGCGCCCTGTACGACGCGAAGGTCGCCCGCCGCGCCGGCGCGTCGCGCGTGCCGGGCCTGCTCAGGCCCGGAGTCGGTGCGGCTGGGGCCGACCCGTCGGTGGCGGCCGGCGAGCATCGACGCGGCCTGACCGCCGCGCTCGCGCGCGCGGTCGACGCCAAGGACTCCTACACGCGCGGTCACTGCGAGACGGTCGCCGAGCTGTGCGCGGCGATCGCGACCGAGCTCGGGCACGAGGCGCGGCGCGTGCTCAAGCTGAGGCTCGCCGGCCTGCTGCACGACGTTGGCAAGATCGGGATCGCCGACGCCATCCTCCAGAAGCCCGGCCACCTGACCGACGAGGAGTTCGAGGTCATGAAGATGCACTCGGCGCTCGGTCATTCGATCCTGTACTCGGCCGAGCTGTTCGACGAGGCGCGCTGGGTCCTCCACCACCCCGAGCGGGTCGACGGGCAGGGCTACCCGCACGGGCTATCGGGTGAGGAGATCCCGCGCGAGTCGCGCATCATCCTCGTGGCCGACGCCTTCGAGGCGATGACCTCCGACCGTCCGTACCGCCGGGGACGCTCCGAGCCCGAGGCGCTCGCCGAGCTCCACCGCTGCTCCGGCACGCAGTTCGACGGCGAGTGCGTCGCGGCGCTCACCCGCGTGGTCGATCGCGACCCGCACTGGGCCCAGGCGACCAAGACCCGCGAGCGGGTCGCTATCACCTAGCGCGCCCTCGCTCGGCCGGGGCACTCAACTGCTCGACGTGCCGCCGATCAGGTCCTGGAGGCGGCGTCCGAGCGCGGCGGTGCGGCGGTCGGCGCTGAAGCGCCGCCGCGCACGGTCGAGCCGCCCGCTCCTGCGCCCCGTGTAGACCCACCGCGCCCACGGCGAGTCGGGCTTGGCGAGCCGCACGGCGCACACGAGGCCGACGAGCGGCACGAAGACCGCGACCACGCCGAGCGCGAGCCGCCCCTTGAGGAAGGTGAGCGAGGCGAGCACGAGGTTGGTCGCCACGAGCGCGATCGTGCCGGCCGCCGACGCCGGCTCGTCGAGGCCGAAGGGCTCGACCCCGACGACGACGAGGCCGCCGAACAGCGCCGCGATCACCACCGCGTCGACCGAGGAGCGCCCCTGGTCGGACCAGTAGACGTCCTGGAGGTGGAGCCACAGGGCGAACTCATCGAGCGTCAGGCCGGCCCCGATGCCGAAGCCGACCGCGGTGATCTGCCACCACGGGGGGTGCAGGTCGGTGGCGAAGGCGAGGAACCCGCACAGCAGGAGCAGGGAGATCCCCCACACCAGGTGGTGGATGTGCAGGCCGCCCTCGGTCTCGATGTTCCCGGGCCACCACGAGATGCGCTGGCTCCGGATGATGCGCGTGTTCGTCCGCACGAGGACGAACGAGACGAGGAAGGCGAGCAGGACGAGGAACGACGCGCCGCGCGCCGGCTCGTCCGAGCCCCTCTCGACGAGCTCACGCCCGAGGTCGGTCGCCGCGAGCAGGTGGGGAAGGAAGCCGATCACCGAGATCCCGTCGAGCACTCGTCGATCCTAGTCGCGCGAGCGCTGAACCTTCCAGCGATAACATGCGCCGCCCGTAGGCGCGCGCCCTCCCTCGGCGTACGCGGCCGCTCACGAACCAGACTGCGCCCCCACCGCCAGGAGGACCCATGAACTCGACCGCGCGACCCGTCGCAATCCTCGGTGGCAACCGCATCCCCTTCGCCCGCTCGAACGGCGCCTACGCCGAGGCATCGAACCAGGACATGCTCACGGCCACGCTCGACGGGCTCGTGAGCCGCTTCAGCCTCCAGGACGAGACGCTGGGCGAGGTCGTGGCCGGTGCGGTGCTCAAGCACTCGCACGACTTCAACCTCACGCGCGAGTCGGTGCTCGGGAGCCGCCTCTCACCCACGACGCCGACCTACGACATCCAGCAGGCCTGCGACACGGGCATCGAGGCGACGGTGCTCGTGGGCAACAAGATCGCCCTGGGGCAGATCGAGTCGGGGATCGCGGGAGGCGTCGACACGACGAGCGACGCGCCGATCGAGCTCAACGACGACCTGCGGCGCCTGCTGCTCGACCTCAACAACGCGAAGAGCGTCCAGGACCGGCTCATGCTGCTCACGCGCCTGCGCCCCGGGCACATCGTTCCCCGGACGCCCCAGAACGCCGAGCCGCGCACCGGCCTCTCGATGGGCGAGCACACCGCCTCGATGGCGCGCGACTGGGAGATCTCCCGCGAGGACCAGGACGAGCTCGCCGCGGCGAGCCACCAGAAGCTCGCCGCCGCCTTCGACCGTGGCTTCTACGACGACCTCGTGACCCCCTACCTCGGCCTCACGCGCGACGGCAACCTGCGTGCCGACTCGAGCGTCGAGAAGCTCGCCGAACTCAAGCCGGTGTTCGACACGGGCGACAGCGACGGCACGATGACCGCCGGGAACTCGACGCCGCTCACCGACGGGGCGGCCGTCGTCCTGCTCGCGAGCGAGGAGTGGGCCGAGGAGCACGGCCTGCCGGTGCTCGCCCACCTGACCCACGCCGAGGTCACCGCGGTCGACTACGTGCACGGCGACGAGCACCTGCTCATGGCCCCGGCCTACGCCGTCCCGCGCATGCTCGACAAGGCCGGTCTCACGCTCCAGGACTTCGACTTCTACGAGATCCACGAGGCGTTCGCCGCGCAGGTGCTGGCGACGCTCAAGGCGTGGGAGGATCCGGCCTTCTGCCGGGAGCGCCTCGGCCGCGACGAGCCGCTCGGGTCGATCGACCGCTCGAAGCTGAACGTCAACGGCGGCTCGCTCGCCGTGGGCCATCCGTTCGCTGCCACGGGCGGGCGCTTGGTCGCCACGCTCGCCAAGGAGATCCACGAACGGGGCGGCGGGCGGGGCCTGATCTCGGTGTGCGCGGCCGGCGGCCAGGGCGTGACGGCGATCGTCGAGGGCTAGGAGGACCCATGGCAGACCGCTATCAGGAGCTCACCCTCAACCCCATCGGGCGGACGATCGCCAAGCGCGTCGGCCTCCCGACGCCGCCCAAGCTGCGCCGCTACGAGCCAGACCAGCCGCTCGTGGACGGCCCCGTGCTGCTCGGCGCGGCGCCGGGCGCGCGCGTCGAGCCGCAGGTGGCCGACATGCTCCACGCCGCGGGCGTCGACGTGCGCACGTGGGCCGAGGAGGGCGACGAGCGCTTCGGCGCGCTCGTGTTCGACGCCACCGGCATCGACTCGAGCGATGCGCTCAAGCGCCTGCACGGCTTCTTCCAGCCGGTGGCGCGCTCGGTCGCCCCGAGCGGGCGAGTGGTCGTGATCGGAGCGCCGCCCGAGGACCTCGACCGCCCGCGCGCGGCGACCGCCCAGCGAGCGCTCGAGGGCTTCCTGCGCTCGCTCGCCAAGGAGATCGCCGGCGGGGCGACCGCCCAGCTCGTGTACGTCGCCGAGGGCGCGGAGGGTGCGCTCGAGTCGACGCTTCGCTTCCTGCTGTCGGCGAGGTCGGCCTACGTGTCGGGCCAGATGATCCGGGTTCGCCCGCCGGGCGACGGCGACGAGGGCGTCCCCCACGACTGGACCCGCCCGCTCGACGGGAAGGTCGCCGTGGTGACCGGCGCCTCCCGCGGGATCGGCGAGGCCATCACCCGGGTGCTGGCGCGCGACGGCGCGCACGTGGTCGCGCTCGACGTGCCGGCCCAGGGAGAGGCGCTCTCCGGCGTGGTCAACCGGTTCGGGGGCGAGGCCGTCCAGCTCGACATCACCGCCGCCCAGGCCCCGGAGGAGCTCGCCGAGCATCTCCGCGACCGCCACGGCGGCGTCGACGTCGTCGTCCACAACGCCGGCATCACGCGCGACAAGACGCTCGCCCGCATGGACGAGCGCCAGTGGGGGTCGGTGATCGCGGTCAACCTCACGAGCCAGGAGCGGATCAACGACGCCCTGCTCGCTAGGGACGACGGCCTGCGGCCGAGCGGGCGGATCGTGTCGGTGTCGTCGGTGAGCGGGATCGCGGGGAACCGCGGCCAGACCAACTATGCCGCGAGCAAGGCCGGCATCATCGGGATGGTCCAGGCGCTCGCGCCCGCGCTCGCCGAGCGGGCGAGCACGATCAACGCCGTCGCGCCGGGCTTCATCGAGACCGAGATGACCGGCGCGATGCCGCTGCTTACACGCGAGGGCGGGCGCCGGATCAACTCAATGTCCCAGGGTGGGCTCCCGGTCGACGTGGCCGAAACGATCGCGTGGTTCGCGAGCCCCGGCTCGGGCGGAGTCAACGGCCAGGTCGTGCGCGTCGACGGCCAGAGCATGCTCGGGGCCTGAGGGGGCGGCCATGGACGTCAGAGAGATCGACGACAAGCCCGGACTCGCGGCCCTGTACGCCAAGGCGCTCGTCACCTCGCTGCCCGTGCCCCTGGTCGGCGGAGGCGGCGACGGCGAGCTGCCCGAGAACGGCCTCACCCTGACCGGCGTCGAGGTCGACCGCGAGCACCTGGCCGACTACGGCCACGTGTGCGGCTTCCGCCTTACCGACCAGCTTCCGGTCACCTACCCCCAGGTTCTGTCGTTCCCGCTCGCCATGCGGCTCATGACCGACCGCGAGTTCCCGTTCCCGCTGCTCGGGCTCGTGCACATCACGAACCGGGTAGAGCAGCGGCGGCCGCTCGGGACGGACGAGCGGCTCACGCTCGACGTCCGGGCGGAGAACCTGCGAGAGCACTCCAAGGGGCGGCAGGTCGACCTCGTTACCGAGGTGCTCGTCGACGACGAGCAGGTGCTCACCGGCACGGCGACCTACCTGCACCGGGGCGGCGGCGGCTCGGAGTCGTCCGAGGGCTCCGAGAGCGGCGAGCCCGAGCGCCGGGCGCCGGAGCCCGAGCTGCGGCGCGCCGCCACGTGGAAGGTGCCCGGCCACATCGGCCGCGCCTACGCCGCGGTCTCGGGCGACCGCAACCCGATCCACATGCACTCGCTCACCGCGCGCCTCTTCGGCTTCCCGTGCGCGATCGCGCACGGGATGTGGATGAAGGCGCGCTGCCTCGCCGCCTTCGAGGGCCGCCTCGCGGACGCCCTCGAGACCGAGGTCGAGTTCAAGAAGCCGATGCTGCTGCCCGCGCGCGTCGCCTTCTCGACCGCGCAGGCCGACGGCGGCCACGCGTTCGCCCTCCACGATGCGAGGAAGGGCGCACCGCACCTCACCGGGTGCGTGCATCCCCTCGGCTAAGTCCCGACGGTCCGGTGCCTAACCCAAGCGCGGTGACGGCTCAGGACGGGGCGGCCGGCGCCGAGCGTCCGCGCGGCCGGCGCAAGGTCCCCCGGGCCGTGCGCGAGCAGAAGATGCTCGCGGTGGCCGAGCGCGCGTTCGCCGGGCGCGGCTTCCACGCCGCCTCGGTCGACGCGATAGCCGACGGTGCGGGGATCACGAAGCCCATGGTGTACGCCTACTTCGGCTCGAAGGAGGGCCTCTACATCGCGTGCATGGAGCGCGCCCGCCGCCGGCTGTTCGAGGCGATCGACAACGCCGCCGACGCCGACGCACCCGCCGACGAGCAGCTCTGGCGCGGCATCCTCGCCTTCTTCACGTTCGTGTCCGAGCAACGCGACAGCTGGGTCGTCCTGTTCGGCGAGTCGACCACCTACGGCGGGCCGTTCGCCGAGGAGGCGGGGCGCCTGCGCCGACAGATCGCGCGGCTAGTGGCCCAGCTGCTCGGCGAGGCCGCCGCCGCCGAGGGCGTCGACGCCCGCCAGCTCGGGACGATGGAGCCGTTCGCCCACGCGCTCACCGGCGCCGGCGAGTCGCTCGCGGCGTGGTGGCTCAAGCATCCCGACGAGCCGCGCGAGGCGGTCGCGCGGATGCTCATGAACTTCGCGTGGATGGGCTTCGGCGACCTCGTCCGCGGCGAGGCGTGGACGCCGCCACGGCGGCCGCGTGCCGGCTGGCCGTCGCCGACCCCGCGCTGACGCGGCCTCGCGCCTCGCAAGCCCCGCCAGGCGAGGCGCAGCCGCCCGCTAGCCGATCACCGGCAGGTCGCGCTCGGCGGCGAGCTCGTCGAGCGCGCGTTGCATCTCCCCCCTGACCTCCTCGTAGACCGCGTCGCGGTCGGGGTCCTCGCCGAAGCGCTCGCGCAGGTCGATCGGCGGGAGCACCTGGACGGCGATCTTGGCCGGGAGCGGGATTCGCGGCATCGGCAGGTCGAGCACGCTCACCCCGAACGGCGGCCCGAGCACGACGGGCAGGACCTTGATGCGCAGCAGGCGGTCGAGCATCAGCAGGCGCGCCAGGGTCTGTCCGCGCGTCAGGAAGAGGGCGGTCTCCTGGCCCCCGATCGCGACCACCGGGACGAGGGGCACGCGCTCGTCGAGCGCCAGGTTGATGAACCCCTTGCGGCCCCCGAACTCGATCCGGTCCGAGTGCCACGAGGGGCGGAAGCTCTCGTAGTCGCCGCCCGGGTACACGAGCACCGGCGCCCCCGCGCGGAAGGCGCGGCGCGCGTTGTCGTGCGAGGCGGCGAGGGTTCCGTAGCGGCGGATCATCGCCCCAAGCGTGGGCAGCGCGACCGCGACGTCGTGGGCAAGCTGATGGAAGCGGCGCTCGGGGCCGAAGCGGCGATAGAACTCGACGGCGAACACGAACGTGTCGGCGATCATTGTGCCGCCGGAGTGGTTGCCGACGAGCAGCGCGGCGCCGTGCTCCGGGATGTTCTCGAGGCCACGCACCTCGGGCCGGAAGTAGACGTCGAACAGGCGGCCGAGCACGGGCAGCGTCTGGCGGATGTAGTGGGCGTCCCACTCGTCGACATCCTGCGCCTGGGGGGCGCCGCGGAACAGGTTCACCCAGTCGCTCGCGGTGCTCACGCTCAGGTCGAGCACCGGCCCGAGCAGGCCGGGTGCGCGGCCGGCCGTTCGGCGAAAGTTGTCGAGCACGACCGCCGCCGGCTTTGCTCAGGCCCCCGCGGCGGCGGGACCGCGGGCGGCCGCCGGGGGTTCCGCCACGCCCGAGCACCTGGTCTGAAAACGAAGCGGGCCGATGACCTGTGCCCCGACGAGCAGGATGGCGAGGAGAAGGCTCACGTAGGCCAACACCTTAGGCGGTCCGGACACGCCGGTCTTCTCCGGGGCCCCTCGAGGACGCGGCGAGCCGAAGCCTCTCTGGAAGCTTCGGATCGCGCGCCGCGTGCTTCCGTCACCCCGCTGACTTTCCGCCGCGGTACCTCAAGCGGGGGCTTATGCGGGCGCGGCGCGGGGAACCCTCGACCCGTGCGGAGCGCCCTTACGTCGGCCCTGACCAAGGCCCTAGCGGTGATCGTGCTCGCCATCGCGGCGTGGTTGCTGCTCAAGCTCGTGCTCAACGTGGTCACCGCGGTGGCGTGGGTCGTGGCCGGCCTGCTCGCGCTGCTCGCCGTCCTCTGGGCGATCAGCACGCTGCGGTCGTAGCCGAGGCGCGGCGACCTGCCTCGCACCCGCCGAAGCCGCACTCCGGCGGGATCGTGAGCGGCGTGTCCGGGAGCTCGTCGCCCGGCGGCCCTGAGCTGGTTCCGCACACGCGCCTCGGAGGCGAGCGGCGCCGGACGACCGTCGACACCTGGTAGGGCTGGACGGGCCCCCCTCCGGCCCTGAGTAGGGTCTCCGCCGTGACCGCGCTGCCCGGTTTCAAGCCGTTCCCGCACCAGGGGCCGTTCCTCGAGGAGATCGGCCCGATCCAGGTCCGAGAGGGCGGCGGCGAGCTCATCCTCGGGCTGCGGGCCGAGGAGCGGCACATGAACCACCGCGGCACGATCCAGGGCGGCCTGCTGTCCACGTTCGCCGACTTCGCGCTCGGGCGCGCCATCGAGGCCGACGCCGACGACGACAAGGACCGCGCGACGGTCAGCCTGACCGTCGACTTCCTCAAGCCCGCCAGCGCCGGCGACTGGATCGAGTCGCGCACGCGCGTCGATCGCGTCGGCGGGACGCTCGCCTTCGCCGACTGCTCGCTCACCGTCGACGGCCGGGAGATCGTCCGGGCGCGCGCGGTGTGGGTGGTGGCGGGCTAGGAGACGGGCGCTCGAGGAGCGACCCGCGGCCACGTTTTCCTCCCCGCCACTCGGGTAGCCCCCCGGCACACACACCGAGGAGGCATCGAGATGGCAGACGAGACGATCGGGGCTCCGGGAGGTCCTGACAGCGATGAGGCCGGCGCGGCCGGCCGCGCGCCCCAAGAGGCCGAGGGCTCTCGCCAGGGAAGCCCGCACACCTCCGTCGAGAAGGGGCATCCAGCCGGGGAGGGCGAGCGCAGCGACCGCGACGTCGGCGGTCCCACAAGCCCGGAACACGAGCCCGAGGACGACGTGACCGGAGGCGCGACCGGTACGCGCGGGAGCGGCTTCGAGCCCGACGAGTAGCTCGCCGGCCGAGGCGGCGGAGACGCTTCCCGCATGGCACGCGGCGGCTCGCCGACGCGCGTCGGGCTCGTCGTCCACCCCACGCGCGACGTCGACGACGAGCTCGCGGCGCTTCGGCGCTGGGCGCGCGAGCACGGAGCCGAGATCGTCCAGGTCGACGACCAGGAACGCGAGTTCGCGGAGCGGGGGGATGTCGAGGACACCGACCTCGTCGTCACCCTCGGGGGCGACGGCACGATGCTCTCGGGGATCGCCGTGGCGGGCCGGGCGAACCGGCCCGTGCTCGGCGCGGCGTGCGGCAGCCTGGGGGTCCTCACCGCGGTCGAGGT
>DATHAN010000057.1:0-2025 GCA_035296645.1 Thermoleophilaceae bacterium | reverse complement strand
GATCGCGTTGACGCAGCCCGACTTGCCCGATCCGGTCGTGCCCGCGACGAGCAGGTGCGGCTGCTTGGCGAGGTCGGTGCCGATCGCCTTGCCGGCGATGTCCTTGCCGAGCCACACCGACAGCGGCGACCACCCGCTCGGGGCGTCCTGGTAGACGTCGCCGAGGTGGACGATCCGCCGGGTGCGGTTCGGCACCTCGACGCCGACGGCGGTCTTGCCCGGGATCGGCGCCAGGATCCGCACGTCGGTGGCGGCGAGCGCGTAGGCGATGTCGTCCTTGAGCTGGGAGACCTTCGACATCTTCGTCCCGGGCGCGAGGCGGAGCTCGTAGCGGGTCACGTGCGGGCCCGACACGGTCCCCACGACCGCCGCCTCGACGCCGAAGTGCGACAGCGCCTCGACGAGCTGGCTCCCATGGCGTCTCTCCTCGCCCGCGTCCGCGCGGCCGCCATCCTCCTTCGAGCGGCGGAGGAAGCTCGGGCTCGGCGGCACGTATACGAAGTCGTCGGCCTCGGTGACCGTGGCCCGCAGGCGACCCTGCGGCGTGAGGTCGGCCTCGGAGGGCGCCGTTCCGCCCGCCTGCGCGTCGTGCCCCTCGCTCTCGGCGTCTCCTGCGGCTCCCACGGCGACCGTGGCCTCGTCCTCGGCGAACTCGATGTCCTCCGCGCGCGACGCCTCGCCGGCGCCCCGCGTGGGGTCGTGCTCTTCTCGGCGCCCGGCGGCCGGTGGCTCTCCGTCGCCGCGCGCCTCGCCGAACTCCGGAGGCGCCGTGAAGTCGGGCACCGCGCCGTAGAAGCTCTCCTCGCCGCTCCGGTGCTCGCGGGGCGGTACCTCGACGTGAGTCGCGCGCACGATCGGCTCGACCTCGGGTGGATGGAGCGGCTCGTCGTCCGAATGCGGCCAGCCGCCCTCGTCGTGCTCGACCGCGGGATGCACCGAGGCGTCCCCGGGGGCGCCGTGGTCGTCACCGTCCGCGCGCCCCCGCGCGCGCGCCTCGGGGCGCGCGGTTCGCCCCCGCCGCGGGCCACGTCCGGAGCGCCGCGTCACGAGCGCCGCGAACTCTCCCGTCGACTGACGCACCCGCCGCGACGTCGAGGCGACTCCCTCGCCGGTCGCGCGGACCACGCCGGCGACGGTTGCGCCCGTGAGCAGCAGGAGCGCCGCGAGGAACAGGAAGACGACGAGGATGTCGGTGCCGACCTGCTGGAGCAGCGCGTGGCTCAGCCAGAAGAGCGCCTCGCCGACCGCTCCCCCGTGGCCGCGGAAGAACACGGGGTCGAAGAAACCGTCGCGCGGCGGCCGATCCGGCCCGAGGCCGAAGGTCTCTGCGGCGAGGCCGAGGAGGATCGCCGCCCCCAGGCACACGGCGCCCGCCTTGAGCGGGCGCACGGTGGGGAGCATCGGTCGCAGCACGAGCGTCGCCCCCACCGCGAACACCGCCACCGGCGCGAGGTACGCGGCCTCGCCGGCGAGCAGGACGAGCGCCTCGGCCACGCCCTCGCCGAGCGCTCCCCCCGCCCAGCCGAGGTAGAAGATGCACGCGAGGAACGCCGCGACGGCGACGAGAGCCAGGCCAATGACGTCGAGGTGGCGCTGCTCGAGGGGCGGGAGGTGGAACAGCTGCGGGAGCCGGCGTGCGCGTCGCCTCGGTCTCCGCGTGGTCGGGCGTCGGGCCATTCGCCCGAGTCGTTCGACATCGCGGGGCGCGACCCTCCCCGCGTGCGGACGGGCGTCCGGAGGGCGCCTACCATCTGGGCCATGGCCCGCAACGCCCGTGTGCTCGTGGTCGAGGACGACGTCGAGATCGCCGGCGCCCTGCGCCGGTCGCTCGCCCTCGAGGGCTATGACGTCGAGCTGGCCGGCGACGGCGTCGCCGCGCTCGATCGCGCCGACGTCTACGAGCCCGATGCCGTGGTGCTCGACCTCGGGCTCCCCAAGCTCGACGGCGTCGAGGTGTGTCGCCGCCTGCGCGAGCGCGGAGACGTGCCGATCCTCGTCCTGACCGCCCGCGAGGCCCTCGACGCG
>DATHAN010000056.1:0-8363 GCA_035296645.1 Thermoleophilaceae bacterium | reverse complement strand
CCCGTGGTACCACCGTCGGTCCCGCCGGATCCTGGGGTCTCGCCTTCGCCTTGGCCGGTGTCCGGCTCTTGGCCGGTATCCCCGCCCTCTTCCTCCTGCTCCATCGTCGGTTCGACCGTCTCGGCTAGGTCCTTGCACTCGAGCGTGTCTTTCAGGGATTCCTTGGCACACAGTTCCTTCGCCTTCTCGTACTCGGATCGGCACTCCTTGGCGTCTCCCTTCTCTCTGCGACACCTCTCGAAGGCTTCCTTCGCCGATTCGAGTCGATGCTTGGCCTCCCCGTTCTCACCGGGCGCGTGGACCGGCGGCGCCTCGTGCTCCGGCCGGTAGCACCTGCCGTCGCACGGCGGCGGCGGCTGATAGTTCGGCGGGCAGTCGATGCACCGCACCTCCTGCGCGAGCTGGACCGGCTCGGCGAGGGGGTTGCCGCAGCGACACCGGGTGACGGGCTTGCCCTCGTCGTCGACGAGCACCGCCGTCCCCTTCTGGAGGATCGCCTGGTACGGGTTGGCCTGGCCTCCCGAGTAGGAGTGGTTGGTCACCTGCGTGTCCTCGGTGAGCGTGGCCGGGCGCAGCTTGCGAATGTACGCGCCGACCGCTTCCTCCGTGGGCTCGACGCCGGCGGTCTCGGCCCACGCCGCGAGCTTGTCGGGGTCGCCGGAGAGCGCCTCGATCAGCTTCTCGCGGTCGCAGACGGTGTTCTTACCGGTGCCGCCGAAGGTGCCCGGCTCGGTTCCGTCGGTGCCCTCGCCTCCGGACCCGCCGGTCGGCGACGTGTCGCCGGACGAGCCGGAGTCGCCGGACGAGCCGTCGCCGGTCTCGCTCGGCGAGCTCTCGGGGGAGCCCGTCGATGGCGAGGACTCGCTCGACGAGGAGGACGAGCCTCCGTCCGTCGACGAGGAGCCGCTCGACGGCTTCGGGACGTCCGCCGAGGCCGTGAAGGGATCCGGGCCTCGCTCCGAGACGTTCTGGAAGCGCACCTCATCGGCGGTCGCGGTCCCGCCGCCGGCGATCAGAATGGCGACAACCGCGGCCGCGACGGCTACGGCGGCGGAAACGGCAAGGACTTTCCCTCTGGACACGAATTCTCCTTCGGCAGCTTTGACCCAACTCTCTCACACTATCGGGGCACAGTGGAGAAAAGGTCGCGCGGCTATGGGTGTCCTGCCGCCTGTCCGGGGCACGCGCGAGCAACGCCGTCAGTCGGCGAGAGCCCCTCGCCCATTAGGCGAAGCGCAGTAGTAGCGCCACCGAGCTTTCCGGTCCGGGCCAGTGGTCTCGCACCAGGCCCTCGCCCCCGCCACGGAGAACTCCTCGCAGGACGAGGACTAGGACGAGCAGGTCGTCTGCTTGCCCGGCGACAGGGATGAAGTCGGGAACCAGATCGACCGGCATGGCCAGGTTGGCCAGGAGTACCGCGAGGAGCGCCTTGCGCCAGCGGGGAACCCGCGGGTCTGCGATCAGGCGCCGGAAGAGAACGAGACAGTCGGGAATGAAGCCCGCAGCGGCGCGAGCGTCCTCGCGGCGACCGACGAGGTACAGGAAGACGACCAGGGCGAGATAGAGGACGAGGACGGAGCCAAGGCCGACCAAAGTCCATTCGAGCGTGCTCATCGCTTCACCTGGAGAGCCTCGGGGCGCGCCTCGCTGGCCATCCCCGCGACAAGCCAGCCGAGCGCGCGGCCGACGAGGTCGGCGGCCACGCCATCGCGGTCGGCGAGCCTGTGCAGCGCGAAGCCGTCGACGAGCGCGTCGACGGTAATCGCGATCTCTGACGGCTGGGCAGAGACCTCCACTCCCGCGCCTTCCGCTTTCCGCCCGATGAGTTCGGCCAGCGCCGACCTAAGCCGCCGGTTGGAGCGGGCGAGGCGCTCGCGCACGTCCTCGTCTCGCATCGCCGCCGACCAGAACTCGACGAACAGAACGACGAGCTCAGGATCGGCCTCGAGGAACCCGCTCCAGAAAGCGCCGCCGATCTCAGCCGACGCAGCGGCGTCGGCTCCCGCGGCGAGCCGTGCTTCGAGCGCCTCGAGCTGCGCGGCATAGTGCTCGTCAAGCAGCTCGAGGAACATTCCGGACTTGCCACCGAACTGCGAGTAGACGGCGCCAATCGTGGTGGCCCGCGCGCGCGGCGATCTCGTAGATCGAGGCGGCCTGGTAGCCGCGCTCGACGAACACCTCACGCGCCGCCGCTAGCAGGCGCTGCCGGGTCCGGGCTGCCGATTGCTTGCGACCGGTGGGTCGCCGACTCGTTGCCACCGGACAATGATAGCTTGAGCTATTCGGATAGCCTGAGCTATGTACGTGACAGGAAAGCCACGGTGATCGGGGCTGGGCTCGGTGGCCTTAGCGCAGCTCGGCTCGAACTCCGGCGCTCCGGGTACGAGGTGAGGGTCCTCGAGCGCCGCCCTGAGCTCGCGGAGGTGAACACCGGGCTCTCGCTCTGGGCCCTTGCCATACGCCGCCTCGCGGACCTCGGGTTGGAGCCGGGCGCGTTCGGATCCCCGCTCGAGCGCCTGGTGCACTGGACCTCAGACGACGCCCCGCTGACCGATGTCCGGGTTCCACGTTTACGTGGGACGCGAAGCTACGACGTCCATCGCGGTGAATTGCAGGCTGGCCTCGCCGCGGCGATAGGCCTCGGGTCGATCTCGCTGGGCACCTCTTGCGTCGACGTACGCGAGACCGCCGGGCGCGTGGAGGTCGAGCTAGCCAGTGGCGAGACTGAGACGAGCGACATCGTCATCGGTGCCGACGGCGTCCATTCGACCGTGCGTTCGGCACTTCTCGGCCCGCTCGCCCTGCGCCGAGACGAGGGCGGAGTCTGGCGGGGCGTCGCCGAGCTCGGCGAGGAGCGCCTCCCTCGCGGACTGCCTGCGCTACCTCGGCCGGGAGGGATCTTCGGGATCGGTCGATTGAACGCCACGACGGTGCGCTGGTACGCCGGGGTCCATTCCCCTCCTCCAGACCCCGACGCGGCGACGCGGCGAAGACCGTCGCCGCGGAAGCATTCGATCGGTGGCCCAGCATGGTCACGGAGGTTCTCGAAAGAACCCAGAGCGAGAGCTATCTGTTCAACGACACCCCACACGCGCGACCGCCGCGACGCTGGGGCCAAGGGCGAATCACACTCCTCGGCGATGCGGCCCACCCGATGCTGCCCACGCTCGGGATTGCGGGCGGAGTGGCAATCGAGGGACGCTGCGCTCCTTGGCGAGAGTCTTCGTTCGGCGGCCGACCCCAAAGCCGGCCTGCGCCTCTACGAGCGCCGGAGACGCGGTGTCGCGGCACGCATCACCCTCGCCGCAGCGGCCTTCGAACGAACTCTGCTCGTGAGCGGCGACAGATGGCGCCGGGCGCGTGACTTGGCCTTCCGAGCCGCTCCGCAGCGACTCGTCCTGGGGTGGCTAGTTGCTGGAGGGGCGATCAACAGTGGCTGAGGGAGTTGGGGGCGCCGCCCGGACCTAGAGGGTCTAAGCGAACGGGCTATCGCTCAACGTCGCGGCCTCGTCTCCTTCGAGCTCGGCCAGCAGCGCCCGGACGCTTATGGCGATCTCGTCGCGCACGGCGCGCACCTCCTCGACGGAAAGGTTCTTCGGATCGGAGAGGTTCCACTCGACGTACCGCTTGCCGGGGATATAGGGGCACTCGTCGCCACAGCCCATCGTTACCACCACGTCGGCGCGTTCGGCCTGCTCGCGGTCGAGTCGTTGGGGAGTGCGGGCACTGAGGTCGATCCCGGTCTCGCCATGACCTCGACGACCTGAGGGTGGACTCGCGGCGGGGGTGGTGCCCGCTGACTCCGCCTCATGCCGCCCCTCGGCGGCCTGGGCGAACAGTGCCTCGCTCATCGGCGAGCGTCCGGCGTTATGCAGACACACGAACAGGACGCGCGCCATCAGGAATCTCCTCGGGCGTAGCTGGCCCGGGCGTCGAGCGTCGGTTGGCCTGTCACAGGCTGTCGATGGTGCGAGCGGTCCCCGGACGCCATCTCCGGCCATTGGTCCAGATCAGGGGCAAGGTCGATGTCCCAGGGGCTCCACTGAGCCTCCTCCCACTTGCGATAGAGGGTCTGCGCCGGGTGGAGCTCCCTCGCGTGGGGCATCTCTAAGCGCAGCAGGCGTCGGCTGCTCCCCGTGCGGCGCAACCGCAGCCGCTCTCGGCGCAGCCGCAGGGCTCCCCCTCCGCAGTCACCATCCCTACGTCGCCCGCCTCATCCGCGTCCGCATGGCGGGTGAATACCTCCCAGGGGGTGCCGTCCGGATCGCGAACCCATATCTTGTCCTGGCGGGCGTAGCAGCAGGTCGCGTCCATCTCGTCGAAGGTGGCGAGACCCTTCTCGACGAGCCGCTCCTTGGCGGCCATGACCGCCTGGCTGCCCGCCACCTCGATCCCGGCGTGGTTGAACGTCCCGAGCTCCGTGCGCCCTCCCTCGTTGAGCGTGAAGTTGAGCGCGGGGTCCGCAAGGGAGAACTTGGCGTAGCCGGGCCGAACCTTCTCGGGTTCCGCGCCGAACAGAGCGGTGTAGAACGGGACCGACCGTTCGACGTCGGAGACGTTGATCGCGAGGTGCGGCCTCAGGGAAGCCATGAGCGCAGGATCTCCAGAGCCTCGGGGTTGACGTAGTAGAAGGACCACAGGCCGCGTCGCTCGACACCGACGATCCCAGCGTCGCGGAGCTTCTTCAGATGATGCGAGAGCGTCGGCTGTGAGACCTCGAACAGAGGCTCCAGCTCGCACACGCAGACCTCGCCCGCGTGTCGTCGCAGCACATCCACGACCTGCACGCGGAGCGGGTCGGCGAGCGCCTTGGCGACGGCGGCGATCCGAGTTGCCTCGCTGAGCGTGACTTCGGGATAAGCAATGGGCTCGCAGCACGGCTCGCCGGGCGGTCGCTTCTGCTTCGGCGACAGGGTTAGATCGACAGCCATCTATCCCGACGCTAGCAGCTCGATCGACGGATGTCGATCTAGCCCCCCGTAGGCGCTGTCGCGCGGACCCTCGCGCAGCTCCCGCGCCCCCGACGACGTCCAGGGGAGGGCGACACCCTTCCTGGGGAATACTGTCCGTGAGGAGCTACGAGCGGGGAGGGGTGTGAAGTGGGGGAGTCAACGGTCGACCAAGTGAAGGACGCGGTTGAGGACCAAGCGACGAGCGATGACGAGGACGCGCTCGTCGCTCCCTTGAAGAAGGCCGCGGTGGCGGCGGCGGTCGCGGCGCTGACCCCGGTCGTCAAGGACGCCGTGACCAACGCGGCGGAACAGGCCGCCAAGGAGGGACCCGAGATGCTCGCTAACGCCGGTGGCGCCAAGGGCGTCGCCGAGCTCGCCAAGGACAAGCTCGTGGGCGAGGAGGGGGGCGGTCTAGCCAAGGGAATCCTCGGGGCGGTTTCCGGCGGCGGCGGCGCGGGCGGCCTCGCGAAGGGAGTGCTCGGGGCGGTTACCGGCGCTGGCGGCTCGGACGGCGGCTCCGGCGGTGAGGCTCCGCCCGGCTATGGCAGCGGCCGGCGAATGCCAGTCCAGCAGGCGGTCGACGTCGCGGCCCCGATCGACATCGTCTACAACCAGTTCACGCAGTTCGAGGAGTACCCGAAGGTCATGCACCGCGTCGAGAGCGTCTCGCAGGAGGACGAGGCGCACGTGACCTTCAGGAGCAAGCAGTGGGCGGTCAACCGCCAGTGGCGGGCCGAGATCCTCGACCAGCGCCCCGACGAGCGGATCGCGTGGAAGAGCGATAGCGGCGTCAAGCTCACCGGTGTCGCCACCTTCCACGAGCTGGCTCCCCGCCTCACGCGCATCGAGGTCAACGTCGACTTCGACCCCGAGGTCTTCTTCGAGAAGGTCGGCCGCGGCATGCGCTTCGCGAAGCGCTCGATCCGTGCCGACCTCCACCGCTTCACGGCCTACGTCGAGATGCAGGAGGAGGAGGACGGCGAGTGGCGCGGCTACATCTCCGAGGGCGAGGCCGTCGACGAGGACGAGTACTTCGGCGAGGAGACGGACGAGCCTGACCAGGCCGAGCCGGTCGGCGAGGAGGAGGAGGCCGAGGAAGCGCCGTCTCGCGCCGCCTCGAGCAGGCGCCCGTCCTCGGGCTCGTCGAGGGCGGGGCGCTCGAGGTCGAGCTCAGATGGCCGACGCTCGAAGTCCTCGAGCCGGACCCGTTCGCAGTCGGCGAGCGGCGACGGGGCGAAGGCGTCGCGCGGCGGGGATGCCCGTTCCTCCGCTCGATCCCGCCAGAAAAGGCACCAGGTCATCGAAGTCGAGGAACGGTCGAAGCAGGACCTCGAGCAGCGAGCCAAGTAGCTCGGCATCCAGGGCCGCTCGAAGGTGAACAAGGGCGAGCTGGTCGACGCGCTCCGAAAATCGAGCAAATCCTCGTCGTAACCTGACCGGGGCGAGACAGCCAGCCCACTCTGGGGAGGAGGAGGTATGAAGCTCGTTGTGACGGGGAGTGGCCTGCGCCACCTTGTCGCCGACTCGGCCGGCGCCCGTACGCTCTGTGGGCGGGAGTACGGCTCTTGGGAGGATGCGCCCGAGAGCCGGATGCGCGACGTGCCCCCGCACCAGCAGTGCATACGTTGCTGGGACTCGGCGAACCGCGCGCGGGAGCGTTTGCGCGGCGAGCTATGGCGTGACGGGACGCCCGTCCTGCCGCTCGACTTCGGCAGGGGCGGCCGCGTCCCGCCTGCCGAGGTCAAACGGATCCGGCAAGTTCACGCCGAGCTCGAGCGTGTCGAGCGTCAGAAGATGGGAGAAGTCACGGCCTGACGCGCCCCCGGGACGCGGACGAGGTCACCGCGCTCTCGTTGATCTCGTCGCCCGCGCGACGTCGAGCCGGGCTGCGACCGGCTTAGAGCAGCACGGCGAGGCCGCCCGCTATAGTGCGCCAGCGCAGGTTCCCAACTAATTTTGTAAACAAACCCGGAGACTGTCTTGGCCTCACGCCGCAGCGTGCTCATCCTCATCCTTCTCCTCCTGCTCGTCGGGCTGTCAGCGGCGTGCGGAGGCCAGTCGGGCGAGAGCGCCAACCGGCTGACCCTCGTCGCCTACTCAACGCCCCAGGAGGCCTATAAGCAGGGCCTGATCCCCGCCTTCCAGAAGACGGCTCAAGGCAGGGGCCTCACCTTCGACCAGTCCTACGGCGCCTCGGGCGAGCAGGAGCGCGCGGTGGAGGGTGGCCTGCCGGCAGACGTGGTCGCCCTATCCCTCGAGCCCGACATGACCAAGCTGGTGGAGGCTGGACTGGTCGACCGCGGGTGGAACCGCGATCGCTTCAAGGGCTTTCTCACGAAGTCCGTGGTCGTGTTCGCGGTGCGGCCCGGTAACCCGAAGAGCATCAGGACGTGGGACGACCTGACGAGGCCGGGCGTCGAGGTCATCACCCCCAACCCGTTCACCTCGGGCGGGGCCCGGTGGAACGTGATGGCCGCCTACGGCGCCCAGCTCGAGCAGGGCAGGTCCGAGCAGGAGGGCATCGACTACCTGAAGCGCCTGTTCCGCAACGTCCCGGTGCAGGACAAGAGCGCGCGTGAGTCGCTCCAGACCTTCACGAGCGGCAAGGGCGACGTCCTCCTGGCCTACGAGAACGAGGCGATCGCCGCGAGGAAGAAGGGCGAGCAGCTCGAGTACGTCATTTCCGACGAGACAATCCAGATCGAGAACCCGATCGCCGTCGCGAAGGAAAGCTCGAACCCCCGACGGGCGGCGGCCTTCGTCGACTGGCTGCGCAGCGAGCCCGCGCAGAGGATCTTCGCCGGGGACGGCTACCGGCCGGTCCTCGAGAGCGCCGACGAACGGAAGCGGTTCCCGAAGCCCCCGCGCCTCTTCACGATCGGGGAGCTCGGCGGTTGGCCGGAGGTGACCGACCGCTTCTTCGACCCCGAGAACGGCGTGTTCGCGGGCATCGAGCGCGAGAAGGCAGTGTCGGTTGAGGGCTGAGGCCGCCGTCGCGGCGCCGAGGGTGCTCCTGCGGTCGTCCCTCGGTGGCCGCTGGCTGGGCCCTGGTGTCGCCACCCTCTACCTATCGATCATCGTCCTGCTGCCGCTGGCCGCGGTGGTCACTCGCTCGTTCGATCGCGGCCTCGGAGCGTTCTGGCGGGCGGTCACCAGCCCGCAGGCCGTCGCGGCGCTCGAGCTGACGCTGCTCCTCTCGGTCGCGGTCGTGGCGATCAACGCGGTCACGGGCACGCTCATCGCCTGGGTCCTCGTGCGGGACGAGTTCCGCGGCAAGGGCGTCGTGAACTCGCTCATCGACCTGCCGTTCGCGCTCCCCACCATCGTCGCCGGGCTGACGCTGCTCGCGCTGTATGGACCGAAGAGCCCGCTCGGAGTCAACGTCGCCTACACCCGGATCGGGCTTCTGCT
>DATHAN010000055.1:0-5672 GCA_035296645.1 Thermoleophilaceae bacterium | reverse complement strand
TCCGGGTTCAGCTCGAACGACCACGAGTACAGGTGCGAGGGCACGTCGCACGCGCACCCGGGATACGTGTTGTCGCGCCACGTCCCGCCGACGTCCTCGTCCCGCTCGAGCACGACGAAGTCGTCGATCCCCTCCTCGAGTAGGCGCATGGCGAGCGCGAGTCCGGAGAAGCCAGCGCCGACGATGACGACGCGCTTGTGAGGCGGCAGCTCTTGGGAGTGGGGACGGCCGTTCGGAGTCGCAGCCGGGCCGGCGAGCTGGGTCATGGTGCTCGGCTCCGTACGTCGGGGACGAGGGGGCGGCAGCTACCTTACACGAGACGGTGTCAAGACGCGGGCGCGTCGGCGAGGGCGGCCAGGCGCCGCTCGAGCCAAACCGCGTTCGACACCGCGAACGCCTCCCAGTCGTTGTTGAAGTAGGCGAACACCTCGACGCGCCGCCGCCAGTCGGTGATCCGCGCCGCCCACTGCTCGAGCTCCGTGTGCGAGTAGTTCCCGCGCCTTCCGCGGTGTCCGTGGTGGAAGCGCACGAACGTCCAGTCGGCGGTGAACGCGTGCGGCTGGAACCGCCGCGCCGGGTGGTCCTGCACGACGAGGGCGACCGCGTGCTCGCGCAGGAGTTCGCACACCGCAGGGTCGAACCAGCTCTCGTGGCGGAACTCGAAGCAGTGGCGCCCGGGCGGGAGCCGCTCGAGCGCGTGCGCGAGCCGGTCGTCGTCGCGGCGGAAGTTTTCGGGGAGCTGCCACAGCACGGGCCCGAGCCTGCCCGCCTCGGTCAGAGGCTCGATTCGCTCGAGGAAGCGCGCGACGCCCCGCTCGGTGTCGGTTAGGCGCTTCATGTGGGTCAGGTAGCGGCTGGCCTTGACCGCGAACACGAAGTCGTCCGGGGTCTGCTCGACCCAGCTCGCCACCGCCTCGCGCGAGGCGAGCCGGTAGAACGTCGAGTTGACCTCGACGGTGCTGAACGTGCGCGCGTAGTGCTCGAGCCACCGGCGAGGCGGCACGCCCTTCGGGTAGAAGCGCCCGCGCCAGTCGGCGTAGTTCCAGCCCGAGGTGCCGACGTGCACCGGTCGCAGTTCGCCCATGGCCGCGTATTCTCCGCTGTCCGCGCCGGGTCCCGCCTCCTGCTTCGTCTCGGACGGCGAGCGAGCCTCCACCGGCGGCGGCGCCCGCGGGTCCGGCGCTTCAGGCGGGCGCCGGATTGCGCCGGGTGCTCAGCCGCTCGCGAGCGAGTCCGTCGCCGGGTCGCGCTCGCCGTCGAGCGACCCGGCGTCCGTTGCGACGTCGGCGACCGAGATCCCGCCCGCGTCGCGCCGCACCTTCTCGTCGGCGGCCGGGAGCTCGCCCACCGCGCGGTAGCGAATGCTGTCGCGGTGGAGACCGAGCGCCGCAGCGTCGTCCGGCTCGAGGCGCTCGACGAGCGCCTTCGAGGCGAGCACGGCGTTCTCGGGCGCGGACTGCTCGATGCGCGCGCACTCGTTGACCTCGTCGCCGAGCGCCGACACCTCGAGTCGGCTGCCGCGCACGACCTGCCCCATGTACAGCGACCAGCCCCAGTGGAGGCCGACGCGCAAGCCGACCTCCTCGGGCTCGACCGGGAAGCCCTCGGCGGCGAGCTTACGCGCGGCCTCGTGCGCCGCGTGCGTGACCTCCCGGCCCGCTTCGATCGCCGCGCGGGAGGTCGCCGAGTCGGAGCCGAGGTCGCCGCTCAGGAAGAAGCCGGTGGCGCCGTCGCCCACGTGCTTGCCGACGATGCCCTCGTGGCGGGCGAGTACCTCGTCGACCGCGGTCATGACCGCCTGGATCAGGCTGAAGTAGCGAGCCGTCGGCAGTCGGCGCGAGAGGGCGCCCGACGAGCACAGGTCGAGGAACAGGATCGCCGCCGAGCGCCGCGCGGGCTCGACGAGCCGCGCCATGCGGCGGAACATGCCGGGGTCGCCGCGCGCGAGCAGCCCGAGCAGCGTGGCGGGAAGGTTCGCTCCGTACAGGAGGGTCGTGCCGGCATGCTCACCGTCGAGCTCGTGCCTGATCGCCAGGCAGCGCGCGCTCGCGGGCGGCAGGTCGTCCTGGAGGAATTGGAGCGTCCAGCCCCACAAGGAAGGCGGTGGCTCGGCGTCCAGGCCCTCGATGAGGGCGAGGTCGTCGGACGCCACGAGCTCGCGGATCCTGTCCATGCCGCCGGGTGTGTCGTGGGCGACGTAGGGGATGTGCTCCCGCAGCCAGGTCCGCCGCGACTCGTCGGTGATCGTCGCCGCCCAGCGCGAGGAGCGGAGGGCCTCGCAGAAGTGGTCGCCGACCCCGAGCTCCGCGTCGGGGGCGCCACCCATGAAAGCCCGGAGCTGAGACGAGATCCATGCGACCCGCCACTCGGGGTCGACGAGCGCCGCGGCCCAGCCGGTGTCCTCGAGCTCCTCGCTCACGCGCGCGAGCGTCGTGGAGCCTGGGTGCTCTAGCGGTGGTGTGGTCATGGCGCTCGCCTCCTCTACATTCGAGCTGATGGGGGAGAGTAACAGACAGCCTGTACGTAAGTTGCCTGACACAGAGGTCGCCGCCTCCGGCGCCGCCGCGCCGCGGGAGGACGGCCGGGCGGTGCGCGGCCGGGCGACGCGCGCCGCCGTGCTGCGCGCCGCGCGGGAGCTGTTCGCCGAGCGCGGGTACGCCGACGTGGGCACGAACGAGGTCGTCGAGCGCGCCGGGGCCACGCGCGGCGCGCTGTATCATCACTTCGAGGACAAGCGGGCCCTGTTCCGCGCGGTGTACGAGGAGCTCGAGCAGGAGGTCGCCGAGCAGATCGTCGCGGCGGTCGCTCGGGAGCCGCGAGCGGAGCGTCACCTCGTGGTGGGCGTGAACGCGTTCCTCGACGTGTGCCTCGAGCCCGCCCACCGCCGGATCTCGTTGATCGAGGCGCCGTCGGTCCTCGGGCACCAGGAGTGGCGGGGGATCGGAGCGGAGTACAGCCTCGGGCTGCTGCGGGCCGCACTCGAGGCCGCGATGCAGACCGGGGCGATCGAGCCGCAGCCCGTCGACACGCTCGCCCACCTCATGCTCGGCGCGCTGGCGGAGGCGGCGCTGATGCTGGCTCGCGCCGACGACCTCGAGGTCGCGCGGGCCGAGGTCGGGCGAACGGTGGCGCGCCTGCTCGAGGGGTTGGCGCCCCGCTCGTCGGCCCTCGACTGAGCCTGCGAGGGCCGCCGGGTCGCTCGGTCCTGGCGAAAATGAGCCCCCGCGCGGGGCGGCCGCGCGGGGGCCTGCACGAAAGGGGGTGGCCTTCCGTACATGGCCTTGAACGCACGACCGCGACCAAGGTTGACCTGTGGGCAGAGATGACCGCGGCGCCTCTGTCGAGCATTCCGCACCGTGCGAGGAGTCAGTGCGAGACCTCACACTGAGGCCATCACGTTTCGGGTAGGGGCCTGGAGGAGCGAGAGGAGAGAGCACCATCGAAGCCGACCTTCCGCCCGGCCCCACCCTGCCGAGCCCGTTGCAGACCGTCGCGTGGTGGACTCGCCCGATCGGGTTCCTCGAGCGATGCCGGGCTCGCTACGGCAGGCGCTTCACGATCCGGCTGCTGGGTCAGGTTCCGTTGATCATGCTCTCGGACCCGCACGAGGTGCGCGAGCTCTTCACCGCGCCCGCCGACGTTCTCCATCCGGGCGAGGGCGCGCGCATCCTCGAGCCGGTCGTCGGCCGCAACTCGGTCATCCTGCTCGACGAGGACGCGCACCTCGAGCAGCGCAAGCTGCTGTTGCCCGCATTCCACGGCGAGAAGATGAAGCGCCTCGAGCGGCTCGTCTTCGAGGTCGCCGAGCGAGAGGTAGGCCGGTGGCCGCGGGGGCAGGTCGTCGCCCTCCATCCACGGATGCAGGCCCTGACCCTCGAGGTCATCCTGCGCGCGGTCTTCGGGCTCGAGTCGGGCGCACGACTCGACGCGCTGCGCGAACGCCTGACCGCGATCCTCGAGCTCGGCGCCCGGCCGGCCGGAATGCTCCCGTTCCTCCAGCGCGACCTCGGGCGCCTGACGCCATGGGCCAGGTTCGAGCGCCTAAGGGCGGAGGCCGACGCGCTCATATACGACCTCATCGACGAGCGCCGCGCCCGCGACGAGGAGCGCGACGACGTCCTCGCTCTGCTGCTCGAGGCGCGGCACGAGGACGGCGAGCCGATGTCTTCGCACGAGCTGCGGGACGAGCTCATGACGCTGCTGGTCGCCGGGCACGAGACGACTGCCTCGGAGCTCGCGTGGGCGTTCGAGCGCCTCGCTCGCAGCCCGTCCGCCCTCGATCGCCTGACCCACGAGGTCGACGCCGGCGAGGACGACGCCTACCTGACGGCGACGATCCAGGAGACCCTCCGCCGCCGGCCCGTGCTACCGAACGCGGCGCCGCGGCTCGTCAAGCAGCCGGTCGAGATCGGCGGCTTCTCCTACCCGGTGGGGGTCTGCGTGGTCGCCAACGCATATCTCATCCACCACGATCCGCACATCTACCGCGACCCGTACGCGTTCCGCCCCGAGCGCTTCCTCGACGAGGCGCCGGGCACGTACACATGGATCCCGTTCGGCGGGGGACGGCGGCGGTGCCTGGGGGCGAGCTTTGCCACGCTCGAGATGAAGGCCGTGCTGCGGGCGGTCCTCGCTCGCACCGAGATCCGGGCGGACGCCGACGGGCGCGAGCGAGCGCGCCGGCGAAGCATCACCCTCAGCCCGCGCCGGGCGGCGGCGACCGTGCTCGAGGAGCGCCCGGCCCGAGCCGGCGAGCAGCCCGTCGCCGCCTAGCCACCGCCCGCATGGCTCCTTCGACGCGTTCACCTCATCGAGGAAGGGAGAAGCGATGACTGACTCCGCGCCGGCGCGCGTCAAGGAGGCCGAGCATCCGTTCCCGGCCGCCATGCGCCGCCGTGATCATCGAGCTCTGGCCGATACGCTGGCCGTCGACGTCGTGCTCCACTCGGCGGTGACTGGCGCGCCGAGGGGCGCGAGGTCGTCGCCGAGCTCTACCGAAGCGCGATCGACTCGTTCGAGCACATCGAGGTGGTCGACGAGCTCTCGGCCGGCGACACGTACGCGTTCTTCTGGCGGGGGCGCATCGAGGGCCGCTTCGTGGAGGGCGCGGACCGGCTGAGGCTCGACGGCGACGGGAAGGTCCGGGAGGTCACCGTGCGCGCCCGCCCGCTATCGGGCCTGTCGACCTTCCTCACCGCCATCGGCGCCCGGTTCGCGCGCGGCCGTCGCGGCGATCGGGTGGCCGCGCTCCTGCGAGCGACGTCGCGGCCGCTCCCTCCGACCTTCGCGCTGCTCGACCCGGGCACGCGGTGGCTCGTGCGGGGGAGGGGCTAGCCGGAGCGTCTCGGCTTGACCGGAGGCGGTCCCGGATCGCCGAGGCGCTCACCGATTGGCGATACGGCCGCGCAACCTGGTGACGGCGTTGAAGACCTCGGTCATCCCCTTGTCGAGGGCGGAGTCGCGCGGCGGGAGCATGCCAGTCTGGCGCGCGAACTCAGCGCCGTCGTAGTACACGGTGTTCTCGTCGAGCGTCCCGTCGCTCGCGAAACGGATCACGTCGCACCCACGTAGGCTGATTCGTTTGCCCGTGGGCTCGAGACCCTGGAAGGGCTCGCCGGTGAAGGTGCCGGTTCCCGTCCACTGAACGACCGCGTGGCGGTCGCCCTCGACGA
>DATHAN010000054.1:0-2674 GCA_035296645.1 Thermoleophilaceae bacterium | reverse complement strand
CGAGTGGCGCAGGGCGACGGAGGACGTGCTCGGCGCGAACGGCTCATGCACGTGGACGAAGTCGAGCGGCGCGAGCGTGAGCACCTGCTCGACGGTGCGGCCAACGTCGACCGGCGGCGCCGGCGCACCACCGCGACGCTGCAGCGGCAGCAGCTCGCCGACGCCCAGCACCCGCACCCCACCATCGGGGTCGAACAGAGCCTCGGGGTTCTCGCGGGCCGACCGGATCAGCCGCCGCGACTCCCGCACGAGCGACGTCGAGCGCGACGGCGCGAGCACGAGCAGCCGGTGCCCACGGCCCGCCAGCTGCTCCGAGAGCGCCGCGACGAACGCATTGACCTCGTGCTCGTCCTCCCACGGGTGAGGCGTGACCTGCGCGATCGCAAACCGCTCCGGCACCGCGCGGAGGTTAACGGGTGGGCGCCGCCGGGCCTGGCTGTATCCCGGGCAACGTCAACGGCGCTGGGTAGGTGTCGTGCCCGGGGAGGTTGTGAGCGGGTGAGGTGGTTCGTCCGGGCCCGTCCTGAGAGTTCTGGGTGTCGACCAAGACAGCCCAGAAGGAGGGCCCGGACATGGCGCACGCTAACGCGCGGCTCGGACCGGCCGGCCGCCGCGAGCTCGTTCGTTTGATGATCGATGAGGGGATGCCGGAACGGCGGGCGGCAGCCCGGCTTTGCGTCTCGCCCTGCAGCGCGCATCGGTGGAAGCAGCGATGGCTGGCGGCCAGCGAGCGTGAGCGCGGCTCTGGCGCGTGGGCGCGGGATCGCTCGAGCCGGCCGCGTCGCTCGCCGAAGCGCACGCCGGCGCAGGTCGAGCAGCGCGTTCTCGATGAGCGCGAGCGGACCGGTTGGGGGCCCAGGCTGATCGCCGGCCGGACCGGGGTCGCGCCTTCGACGGTGCACGCGATCCTCAAACGCCACGGCCGCTCACGGCCGCCCCGCGCCTCGCGCGAGGCGTTCGTGCGCTACGAGTGGCCGTGCCCGGGCGATCTTTTGCACATGGACATCAAGCGCTACCGGCGCTTCCGGCGGCCCGGGCACCCGTTCATCGCCGACGAGCGCCAGACCAGCACCGAGATCGCCACCCGGCTCGGCTACGACTTCTGCCACGCGATCGTCGACGACCATTCACGGCTCGCCTACGCCGAGCTGCTGCCCGACACCCGCGCCGCGACGGTCACCGCCTTCAGCGAGCGCGCCCTGGACTGGTTCGAGCGCCACGGCATCAGCGCCCAAAGATTGATGACCGACGGCGCCTGGAGCTACCGCCACAACCGCAGCCTGCGCGACCTGCTCACCGCGCACGGGATCCGCCACATCATCACCCCGCCCTACACGCCACGCTGGAACGGCAAGATCGAGCGCCTACACCAAACCATGGACCGCGAATGGGCGCGCGGCCAGCTCTACCGCAACCACAGCGCCCGAAACCGCGCCCTGACACACTGGCTACACCACTACAACCACCACCGACCCCACAGCTCCCTCGGCGGGCACCCACCCATCACCCGCGCTCTCAACCTCTAAGGGCACGACAGGTAGGGAGGGTGGGGAGATAGGCCGCGGTGAGCGTGCATAACGTCGACTTCGTCATGCGGGTTCTCGCGAGGTCGACGAAATGCTGGCTATAGGGGACTAACGTCGACGTCGCGGGCGGGAACGTCGCGAGGTCGACGAAATGCTGCCTCGCGGCGTTGACGACCCTGCGCCTCCCTACCCAGCCGCCTTTGACGTTCCCCGGCCCGCGACACCGCCCGGCCGGCGGCTTGGCGAGCGCCCGAGGGGGGCGAGGTTTCGGCGCCGCCCCCTCAACGTGTCGTGGACGACGGCCAGGCGACACTCGAGTACACGGGAGTCCTCGCCCTCGTCGCCGCGGCGCTCGCGACCGCCACCGTAGTCGTAGGACTCGGCGGAATCGGCCACGCGGTCGCGGCAAGCGTGCGGACCGGGATCTGCGTCGTCGCGAACGACGTCTGCCGCGCATCCGACGCCGAGGCGGCCGGGCTCTCGCCCTGCACCCTCCGGGAGCAGTCGCGGGGTGGCGGCGCGACGGTCGTGCTCGCCTCCGTGCGCCTGGGCGCCGACGACCTGATGACCGTGGCGTCGCGCTCGGACGGGTCGGTGCTCGTCACGCAGACACACGACCGCACGGTCGGGGCGTCGACCGGGCTGGGGGTCGAGGCGAGCCCGCTCGGGGTCGAGCTGGGAGTCGAGGGGAAGTACGAGCTGGTGGTCGGCTCGGGCAGTGCATGGGAGCTGCCGGACGCCGCGGCGGCGCGCCGCTTCCTCGTCGCGCCGCCCGAGACCCGGGCACCGCCGACGTGGCGCTTCGGCCAGGCGGACTCGGTGCTCGGCGGCGAGGCGACGGTCAAGGCCGGCGGCCTCAAGCTCACGGGCGTCGAGACCTCGGCGCGCGCAGCCGCGGGCTCGCGAGCAGGCCGCGGCCTCACGACCCTCTACGTGCGCGGGCGCGTCGACGGCCCCGTCGGCTCGCTCTGGACGCCGCTCGGGACGCAGCGCATCAAGGGCCCGACGACCGGCGACGTCATGGTCGAGATCACGCGCGAGCACGGCGAGCTGCGCGAGCTCGCGTTCCGGACGGTCGAGCCCGGCCCGCGCTCCGAGGTGATCGAGACGGTCGGCCGCCTCGACCTGCGCGACCCCGCGAACCGCGC
>DATHAN010000053.1:0-8110 GCA_035296645.1 Thermoleophilaceae bacterium | reverse complement strand
ACAGGACGGGCGTGAGCCCGACGGTGACCGGTGCCTCGCGCAGCGTCTCGATCAACGGCAGGTAGACCATCGCCGTCGCCTCCCACAGCCACTCCTCGCCGAACGGCCACGTGCCGAAGCCCTCGACGTAGGGCATGTGCGAGTGGAGGACGAGCGCGAGCGCGCCCCGCTCGCTCACGGGCGCAGCACGGCGAGGAAGTCGAGCGCCCGATCGAGGTCGGCCCCGTCGGCCTCGGCGCGGAGGGCGAAGTCGCGCTCGGAGATCGCCGACGTGAAACGGCCGTAGAAGCGCTTCGTGACGCCGAGCCGCGGATGGAGGCGATCCCACCCGAGCCGGAGCGCCAGCTCGTGCGCGCGCAGCCGGCGCGCGTGGTACACGCCGAGCAGCTCGACGCTCCCGAACGCGTCGGCGCACAGCGCGCGGAAGTCCTCGGCTCGGTATTCGCGAAGGTGCCAGGGGTTGTGGGACCGCTCGGCCCCCGGCGGGGCGAGGGTGATCACGTTGGGCGTCGAGACGTAGGCCACGCCGCCCGGTCGCAGCAGCCCGCGAATGTGTCCGAGCAGGCCGGCGGGGTCCTCCACGTGCTCGATCGTCTGAAGGAAAACGGCGGCGTCGACCGGTTCGGAGAACGTCTCGACGAGCTCGCGCGCGAAGCGCAGTCGCCGGCCCGTGTACTTGAGGCGAGCGTGCTCGTGCGCCTCGGGGCTGGCATCGACCCCGACCACACTTGCCGCCCGCTCCGCGAGCACGGCCGCTCCGTAGCCCTCTCCGCACGCGAGGTCGGCCACGTCGAGCCCGGCGCAGCGCGCGGCGATCCAGCGGTAGACCACGAGGTGGCGGCGGAACCAGTAGTTCTCGGCCGGGACGTCGGGGAGCGTGCGCTCGCCGGTGAGGGCGAGCGGAGGGACGCCCGGCGGCTGGTCCTGCTGAACGTGCTCGGCCGCGGGAGCGCTCACGCCGGCGGCGAGTATAGGAAGGCCGAGATGGCGCCTCGCCCCAGGCGGAGGCCCCGCGCTCCCCGGCGCTCCTATCATGCGCGCGCGCATGGCTGCGCCCGCCAGCATCCCGGAGGTCAAGCGGGCGAACGTTCGCTACCACGACCTGGCGGCCGGCGCCTACGACGCGAAGTGGGGGATCACCTTCGACGCGCGCGGCCGCGAGCAGGTGGTCGGCAAGCTGACGCGTGCGCTCGGACACGCGCCTCCACGCTTCGGACGGGCGCTCGAGATCGGGGCGGGAACGGGCTACTTCACGCTCAACCTGATGCGCGCGGGGGTGATCGCCGAGGCCACAGCGACCGACATCTCGCCGGGCATGCTCCGGCGCCTCGAGGCCTCCGCCGCCGAGCTCGGCCTCGCGGTCGAGGCGGTGCCGGCCGAGGCGAGCGAGCTGCCGTTTGCCGACGAGTCGTTCGACCTCGTGCTCGGGCACGCCGTGCTCCACCACCTGCCGGACCTCGAGCGCGCGTTCGCCGAGCTCGCGCGCGTGCTCCGACCGGGCGGGACGCTCGCCTTCTGCGGCGAGCCGTCGCGCCACGGCGACCGCCTGGCCGCGATCCCCAAGCGCGCCGCGCTGCTCGCGGCTCCGCTGTGGCGCCGCGCGCTGGGCGCCGCGCCGCGCTCGGAGAGCGAGGCGAAGCGGGTGGAGGGCGCGGCGGGAACGCAGACCGGCCCCGCTACTGACGGCGGCCAGCGCGGCTCCGTGCCGCCACGGGCCGCTGCGCCGGCGAGCGGTGCCGAGCCGTCGAATGGCCGTCGCGCGCCCGCCCGCGGGCTCACGGAGGAGCAGGTGCTCGAGTGGGCGGTCGACGTCCACGCCTTCACGCCCGGCGACCTGGCGCGCTCCGCCCGCGCCGCCGGGCTCGAGGGGGTGCGCGTGCGCGGTGAGGAGCTCGCGGCGAGCTGGTTCGGCTGGGTCAACCGCACGCTCGAGGGGACTGCGGAGCGCGAAGCGCTGCCGCGGCTCTGGTACACGTGGGCGTACCACGGCTACCTAGCGCTCCAGAGGCTGGACCGCGCGCTGCTCGAGCCGCACCTGCCGGCGTGGCTCTTCTACAACCTTCTGCTCTCGGCGCGGAAGCCGGGCAGTCGGTAGGTCGCCGCCGCCCGCGCTCCGCGGCCCCGGGGCGGCGCGCCCGGCGTCCCGGGCGCTCGCGCTAGGGGGTTCCGGGCGGTCCGCCGGGCGCCGAGGGCTCGCTCGCCGGCGGCGCGGTCGACGGACCCTCGCGGGTGACGGATCGAGGCGGGCGCGCCTCGGAGGGCCCTGTGGCCCCCGGGTGGTCGGCCGCGTCCTCGGGTGACTCCCCGTGCGTGGTCGGCTCGGCCGGCGCTCCGCCGGCCTCGGCCGCCTCGACGTCGTCCTCGTGGTCGTAGACCTCGGCGAAGTCGGGCGAGTCGCCCTCCGGCTCGTCGCCGGGAGGGCGCTCCGGTCCGTGGTCGGGCACTGGCTCCGCGCCGGCGGGGTCGTCGGCGGGCGTCGGGGGGATCGCGGCGGTGTCTCCACTGTGTACGGGATCGATGTCGTCCTCGCGCTGCGGCGCCCACCGCTCCGCGGCGTCGTCGGCGACGGCGAGCAGCCGCTCGGCCAGCTCGCGAACCTCGTCGAGCAGTCGATCGCGCCCGTCCCAGAGGCGCGCGAAGTCCGCGTCCAGCTCGCGCACGCGCTCCTCGGCATCGGCGGTGATCTCGGCGGCCTCGCGCTCCGCCTCGCGCAGGCGGTCGTCGGCCTGTGCCCGCGACCGTGCGGTTACCTCGCTCGCGGTCTCCTGGGCGCGTTGGAGGATGCTGCTCGTCTCCTCCCCGACCTGGTCGAGCGCGCGGCGGACGGCGCCCTCGGGCGAGCCCGTCGCCTCGAGCTCGGCCACGAGGCGGCTGACGTGCTCGACGTAGGCGTCGACCGCCTCGCGCTCGTAGCCGCGCAGCGCAACGGGGAAGGCCACGTCGCGCACCTCCTCGACGCGCGAACCATGCACTTCGTCGGCCGCGCTCACCCGCTCGAGCGAGCCCGTGACCTGCTCGTCGGTGGGCGCGCCCCCATGCGCCTCTCCCTCGGGTGGGGTCTCGTGGGCGGCGATGGTCCGAGTATGCACGATCGCGCTGACGCGTCGACCGGCCGGAGGGGGCGCGTCCGGTCACCGGCGTGGACGCGCTCCGGCATCGCCTCGCGTGCGCCCCGCCGCGCGTGTACCGAGGGGCGGCGCGCGCATGGCCCTCGAGCCTCGCCCCCGAGGCGTCCGTAGTCTCTGGGGTACGGTGGCCGAGGTCCTGGAGCGCTTCCCCCTCTTTCCCCTAGGGCTCGTCCTGCTGCCGCACGAGGTGGTCCCGCTCCACATCTTCGAGGAGCGCTACAAGGCGATGATCGGCGAGTGCCTGGCCGAGGAGCGCGAGTTCGGGATCGTGTGGCTGTCGGGCGACGGGTTGCGCGAGGTGGGCTGCGCGGCGGGCATCGCGCGGCTGCTCGAGCGCGCCGACGACGGCCGCATGAACATCCTCGTCGAGGGCACGCGTCCCTTCCGCCTCCGGCGTCGGATCGACGAGCTCGTGTACCCCGCCGGCGACGTCGAGCTGCTCGACGACGAGCGGGGCGAGGTCGATCCGGCGGTCGCCAAGGCGGCGCGCGAGCGCTACGCGGACGTCGTCGCCCGCGCCACCGACGAGCGCCCGGACACCGCCGAGCTCCGCGAGCTCGACGCGTACCGCATGGCGGCGACGCTCGACTTCGAGGCCCCGGCGAAGCAGGAGCTCCTCGAGCTGCGCGGCGAGGAGGAGCGTTTGCGGCGGGTGCAGGTTCTGCTCGGAGAGACGCTCGAGCGGCTCGACTACGCCGAGCGCGCGGGCGAGCTCGCGCGTGGGAACGGGCGGGCACGTCCGCGTGGGCCGTAGCCCGGGCGAGCTTCGCGTACGCGACGCCGCGGCCACCGTCGCGTCTTCAACATCCTGTTGCGCTTTTTATGTACCATGTGTTCATGCGGACGCACGACGACCTCCGCCGACCTGGCTCGGTCGACCGGGCGTACCGCGAGCACGCATCGCGGGCGCTCGCCGCCGCGATGCGAGTGCTCCGGGACCCGGCGGCAGCCGAGGACGTGGTGCAGGAGGTGTTCATGAGCCTGTGGCGCAATCCCGGCCAGTTCGACGCGGCCCGGGGCTCGCTCCCCGCCTACGTCTCGATGCTCGCGCGCAGCCGGGCGCTCGACCGGTGGCGCTCCCAGGCCGCTCATGGCGCGGCGGTCGAGCGCGAGGCGAGGGCGCGCGAGTCCGCGCCGCGGGAAAGCTTCGCCTCGCCCGGCGCCGACGAGCCGACGCTCGACCGCGAGCGTTCGCGCGAGGTGATGAGCGCGCTCGACGCGCTCCCCGACCCGCAGCGGGAGGCGGTGCTGCTCGCCTTCGGGCGCGGTCTGACCGCACACGAGATCGCGCGCGCGAACCGCATCCCGCTGGGAACGGCCAAGAGCCGCATCCGGCTCGGCCTCGAGAAGGCGCGCGAGTCGCTCGAGGCCGCGGCTTGACCGCCGAGCGCGGCGCCGACGCGCTCTCGATCGGAGACGTGGCGGAGCGGACCGGGTTGGCCGAGGCGACGCTGCGGATGTGGGAGGCGCGCCACGGGTTCCCCGAGCCCGAGCGGCTGCCGAGCGGCCATCGCCGCTACTCGGAGCGCGACGTGGAGATCGTGCGCCGGGTCCTCGAGGAGCGCGACCGCGGCCTCTCGCTCGGGGCGGCGATCGAGCGGGCCCGCACCACCGGCGCCGCGGCCGGCGAGTCGCTGTTCGCCGGGCTACGGCGACGCCGACCCGACCTCGTCCCGCACCTCCTCCCCAAGCGAGCGATGATCGCCCTGAGCCACGCGATGGAGGACGAGCTGTGCGCGCGCGCCGAGCGCGGCGTGCTGGTCGGCGCGTTCCAGGAGGAGCGCTTCTACCGGGCGGCGGAGCGGCGCTGGCGCGAGCTCGCGCGCACGGCCGACGTCGCGGTCGTGCTCGCCGACTTCGACGAGCTGCGCCGCCCACCGGGCGTCCCGGCCGAGCTGCCGCTCGCCCCGACCGACCCGATCATGCGCGAGTGGGGGATCGTGTGCTCGACGCCGAGCTACTCCGTGTGCCTGGCGGGCCTCGAACGCCCGGGCCAACGCGGCCGCGCCGACCTCGAGCGGCGCTTCGAGACGATCTGGACCGTCGACCCCGACGTCGTCGACGCCGCGGCGCGCATCTGCTGCGAGCTCATCGCGCGCCCGGCGCCACGACTCGCGGACGAGATCGCGGAGCTCCTCGACCGCGCGCCCGCCGCCGCGGAGGACCGCTTCACCGTGGCCGCCGCGGTCACGAGCCGCATGGTCGCGTACCTCGCGCAGGGTGGGCCCCCGGCCTCGAGCCGGACCGCGGGCGCGTCGGCGAGGCGCGCACGCTAGACCGCGGCGCGCTCCTCGACCACCGCGCGGCGCAGGGTCTCGTCGAAGGGCAGGGGGTCGACGTCGGAGAGCGCCGCGCCCGAGGGCTCGGTGACGACCGTCGGCGTCGAGAGCCCCTCGACGAGCGGACGCGCGACGCCGGCATCGACCGGGGTGACAAGACCGATCCACAGGGACGACAGCCGCGGCGACAGCACGGGGACGGGCAGCTTCGGTCGCGGCCGCCGGCCGAGCGCGAGCGCCATGCGATCGAGCATGTCGCCGTACGAGAGGACGTCGGGACCGCCGATCTGGACCTCACGCCTCGCCGATCTCGCCACCGCGGGCGCCTGCGCGAGGTAGGCGACGACGTCGTCGATGCCGACCGGCTGAGTCTCCGTGTCGAGCCAGCGCGGGCCGATCATCGCCGGCAGGCGCTCGACGAGGGAGCGGAGCTTGCGGAGGGACTCGCTCCCTGCGCCGACCACCATGGCGGCACGGAAGTAGGTGAGCGGCGGGCCCAGTGCGCGCAGGGTCTCGGCCGTCTCGTGGCGACTCCGGAGGTGGCGCGAGCGAGCCCGGTCGCCGCCCAGCCCGCCGAGGTTGACGACCCGCGCGATGTCCTCGTCGGCGGCCATGCGCGCAAAGTGCTCGGCCGCCGTGCGCTCGCGGGCGGCAAAGTCGCCGCCCGCGCCGCGCCCCATCGAGTGGACGAGGTAGTAGGCGACCTCGACGCCTTCGCCGGCACCCCTCTGGGTCTCGACCTCGAGCACGTCGCCCTCCCACAGCTCCACGCCGGCCGCCTCGAGATGGCGTGCGCGCCGCCGGTCGCGCACGAGCCCGCGGACCTCTACGCCGCGCTCGGCGAGGATCGCCCCGAGGCGGGTCTCGATGATGCCCGTCGCGCCGGCGATCAGGACGCGCATACCGTGGCTTCGCACGCGGCGAGCCAGCGGATCAACCGTGCGGGCTCAGATGAACAGCAGGCGCGCCTCGCCGGACTCGCGCAGGAACCTCGGCGTGGACATCGTGCCCGCGAGGCGCTCCTCCACGTCGGCGGCGCTCACGCCCATCGCGTCGACGGACGCCGCGCATGCGTACAGCCGCAGCGTGTCGAGGCCGAGCGCGGTCTCGCGCAGCTCGAGGAGCGAGCTCGCGAACGTCTCGCGCCCGGCCCACGAGAGCGACGGCGTCGCGTCTGGCTCGAGCGCGCGGTGCATGAGCTCTCCGTCGAGCAACAGCTCGAGCGACCGGAAGGCCGCCAGCCCGGCGCACGGCGTCCCCTCCGCGGCGGTCGAGACGAGCACCGAGAGCCCCGAGTACAGGCGCTCGAGCTCGCCCGTGGAGATCACGGCCGCGAGGCGGGGAGCGGGGCTCATAATCGAATTGTGACGACCCTCGACGCGCGCGGCCTGTCGTGCCCGCTCCCGCTCGTCCTCGCGCGCCGGAGGATGCGGGAGCTCGCCGCGGGCGAGCGGCTGAGCGTGCTCGTCACGGACCCCGAGGCGCCGATCGACCTTGCCGCCTTCGCCGCGGACGAGGGGCACGACTTCCGCGAGCTCGGACCCGGGAGCGGGGGTGGCGCCACCGCCGGCTGGGTCGAGCTCGAGCTGCGCAAAGGTGGCTGAGCGCCCCGGCGCGCGGGCTCAGGCCGCCGCCGCCGCGACGCCGCCCCGCCGCGGGTCGCCGCCTCCCGACAGCTCGCCGGTCTGCGGGTCGCGCGCGACGGCCTGCACGCCGCCGAAGAACAGGTTGCGCTCGCGCCAGCGCTGCACCTCGTACCCGGCGAGCTCGAGGCGCGTGAGCGCGTCCGCGTCGACGCCCGGCTCGGCGTCGACGCGCGTGCCCTCGAGGTGGACGCGCGGCCGCGCCACGGCCTCCTCGGCCTCGAGGCGAAGGTCGACGACGGCGAGCAGCGTCTGGAGCACGGCCGAGCGGATCCGGTTCGAGCCCGCCGACCCGAGCCCGACCTCCGGCTCGCCCGAGCGCAGGACCACCGTCGGGGCCATCATGCTCGGGATCCTTCGACCCGGCTCGTGGCGATGGAACCCGAACGGGTTGAGGTCATGCTCGCCGAGCATGTTGTTGAGGTGGACGCCCGTGCCCGGCACGGCGACGCCCGACCCCGATCCGTTCGAGCAGGTGACGCTCGCGCACCCGCCGCGCGCGTCGAGCACGGCGACGTGGGTGGTCGAGCCGAGGCCGGGGTCGCCCGCACGCCCGGCGGTCCCGCCCGCGCGCTGGCCCGAGGCCGGGACGCGCACCGCCTGCTCCCGCGCGGTGCCGAGCCGCACCGCTGCCTCCTCCGCCGCTGTGGCGATCGCCTCGCGGGCGAGGAAGCTCTCGAGGTAGCCCTCGAGGTGGAGCCCGGCCACGAAGTCCTCGGTCCGGGCGGCGTTCGCGCGCGCCAGGACCTCGACGAGCGTGACCGGGTCCGGCTCGCGGTCGAGTAGGCCGAGCAGGGCGAGCGAGTAGGCGATCAGGATGCCCCCCGAGGAGGGCGGCGGGTTGGTCAGGACCTCGCGCCCCCGGTAGTCGGCGCGTGCGGGCTCGCGCTCGACGGTCGCGTACGCCGCGAGGTCCTCGCGCGTGAGCAGGCCGCCGCGCTCGAGGACCCAGTCGCTCAGGGCGCCGGCGACCTCCCCCTCGTACAGGAAGCCGGGTCCCTCCGCGCCGAACCGCTCGAGCAGGTCGCCGAGCTCGGGTTGGCGCAGCACCTCGCCCTCG
>DATHAN010000052.1:0-3218 GCA_035296645.1 Thermoleophilaceae bacterium | reverse complement strand
TCCGGGCCGACGACCTCGGCCGCGAGTGGCCGGCGCTCGCCGACCGCGCCGACCCGCGCTGCCTCCAGACCCTGCCTCACCGCGACGCGACGAGCGGCTTCTTCGTCGCGCGCCTGCGGCGCACGGGCTAGGCGTGGCTGGCGTCGGCCGAACGCGGGCACAATCGCGTCACGATGGCTGAGGTGACGGAGACCACCGCCGAGCCGCAGTGCCCGGGCTGCGGCCAGCGATGGCTGCGCGCCACGAGCCTCGCCGGTCGCTATCGCTGCGTCTACTGCCTGCGGCGCTACGAGCTCCGCTCGGAATGCCCGGCGTGCGGTGCGCACTCGACGATCGCGCGCATGTCCGACACCGCGAACATGGTGTGCCGCAACTGCGGCGGGCTGATGCTGCGGCGCATCTGAGCGTGAGGCGGTCGCTCAGGCCGCCAGGTGCTCCGTCCAGCGCCACCCGTCCCACCAGCGCAGGCGTGCCTGGCCGTAGGGGTCGGGGTACCAGGCGGGCGGTGGCTGCGCGGTGCCGGGCGCAGGTGACGCGTGTGCGGGCGACCCGGCGACGGCCGCCACGGGAGCGAGGCTCTCGGGGCGCGCACCGCCGAGCTGCCGGACGCGCTCGGCATACGCCGCCTCGAGCGCCGCCAGGCGGGCCTCGTCATGGTGCGGGCGGCGTGCGCGGTGGCGGCGCAGGAAGGCGAGCTCGATCGCCCCGTGCTGGAGCTCCTTGCGCGCCCGCAGCGCGGCGGGCCCCTGCCGGCGCGCGGCCCGCAGCGCGCGCCGCCGACCGGCCAGCGACGACAGCGCCTGGAGGTCGGCGGGCGACACCACGCCGCTCGCCACCTCCGGCGCGAGGAATTGGGCGATGACCGAGCGCTCGCGGACCATCGCCGCAACGACCACGGCGAGCAGCGACACAAAGACGGGGACCATCACCAGCACGTACCACGCCCAGGAACCCGAGGCCGCCCGAGAGGCCGGCCGAGGTGTTCCACAGGCTGTGGAGCACCATCGCGCCGAACAGCCCGATCACCGAGGCGACCCGCCACCCGGTGCCCTCGCGCAGCGCCGCGAGGCCGAGCCCCATCCCCGTCATCGCGGTGAAGAGCGGGTGCGCGAACGGCGAGAGCACGCCGCGCACGAAGAACGTCGCGGCGAGCGCGCCGTCGCCCTCGAGCCCCGCCCGCCCGTAGTACAGGACGTTCTCGGTGAGGGCAAACCCGAGCCCGACCATGCCGGCGTAGACGATTCCGTCGAGCACGCCATCGAACTCGTGGCGCCGCCAGCGGTAGATCGCGTACAGTGCCGCCACCTTCGAGACCTCCTCGATGAACGGCGCCGACAGCGAGCCGCCGTAGAGCCGCCCGACCTCGCTCCCGAGGGCGGCGCCCACGATCATCTGGCCCGCGGTGTTGAAGATCAGCGCCACGAGCGTGGCGCCCGTCGCTCCCCAGAGGAAGGCCCCCGCCAGGAGCCGCGGCGGCTCGGGCTCGTAGCGGTCGATCCACAGGCCGAGGACCAGGTAGACCGGCACGGGGAGCACGGCGAGTACGAACCCGACGGCGAAGCCGACGGGGCCGAGCTCGCCGGCGAGGATCAGCACGGTGAGCAGGCCGCACACGACGAGCAGCGCGACCGCGATGCCCGCAAGCGCGTTGCTGCGCCCGGCGCGGGTCGCGACCATCGATCCGGCCGGCGTCGACAAGGCGCCCGACACCGCGATCAGCCCTCGCCGCGGCGGTAGAGCACGAGCAACAGACCGCACAGGAGCGCCGCCGCCCCGAGGAAGGCGACCTCGACCTGGAGGACGCGGTCGTGGAAGCGCCAGGCGAGCAGGAAGACGACGAACACAGTGGCCGACCCGGCCCAGCACGCAGCCGCGGCGCGCGCGCGCCCGCGTGCGAGCGCGGCCTGGTTGAGGGTGGCGGCCGCCAGATAGAGGCCCATGCCGACCGACACGAGCACGAGCCCGGCGCGCGGGTAGGCGAAGTCGCCCCCGAAGAACAGGTCCATGAGCGCCGGGCCGACAGCGAGCATCACGAGCGCCACGAGCGCGGCGAATCCCGCGATCGCGCGGAGGGTGAGGTTGACGCTGCGCCGGAAGGGGTCCTCCGCGCCGCCCGCCCGTAGCCGCGTCAGATGCGGAAGGATCGAGGTCTGCACCGCCTGGAAGAGCTGGAGCGGCGCGCGGGCGATCAGCAGGACGTTGAACACGAACCCCGCGAGCGCCGCGCCGCGCGCGCCCTCAGTGGCCTTGACAAGCAGCGGGCCGGCGTTGAGGAAGGTCTGCTCGGCGAGCATCACGAGCAGCACCGCCGCCGCGAACCCCCCGCCGTGAGCGAGCGTGAACTCGCTCTCGGGGCGCCCCCCCTCCGCGCGCGGCTCGGCGGCCGCCGTCGAATCGAGGGCGGCGGCGTCGGCCTCGTCGCCCTCTTCGCCTGTCCCGCCGCCCTCCGGTGCGCGCGCCCGCAGACGCCGCCCGAGCGCCCACGGGACGACGGCCAGGGAGACGATCGGAGCCGCCGCGATTCCGAGCGCGGCGACGGCCTGCCCCGACGCCACGCCCACGACCACTGCGAGCGCGAACAGGCAGCGAGATACGGACTCCGTCAGCACGAGGGCGCCGTACAGGCCGAAGCGGTGGTGGCCGGCGAGGAAGCCGCGCGCGAAGTAGCTCGCCGCGTAGGCGAGCACCGCGACGATCAGCACCCAGTAGAGCATCGCCGACCCCCCGAGCACGTCGTCCTCGAGCGGTCCCCGCAGCGCGAGCGCCGCGCCCGCGAACGCGAGCCCGAGCGCGAGCTGGATCGTCGCGGCCACGCGCAGGTGTCGCGTACCCCCCTGGCTGCGGGCGTCGCGGTCGGCGATCGTGCGCGAGAGCAGCTGCTCGACCGGGCGGTACAGCACCGAGACCGTGATGAAGACCGCCGACCACAGCACCGTGATCCCGCCGTAGTCGGCGGCGCTCAACGCGTGGCTCGAGAGCGAGAAGTAGGCGTAGGTGACAAGCCCGGTGACCCCGATGCCGACCGACAGCACCGCCGCGCCGCGGCCGTACTGGCCGCCGGACGAGGTGCCGCCCGCGCGCGGGCGAGAATCGGCCGGAGGCGCGGCCGCCGCGCCGCCCTCAGCCGACGCGGACAAGCAGCATCGTCCACGGGAAGGGCGAGCGTGCCTGCTCGACCTCCCCGTGGCGCGAGAGCAGCGACACGAACGCGCGCTTCG
>DATHAN010000051.1:0-5456 GCA_035296645.1 Thermoleophilaceae bacterium | reverse complement strand
GCGCCGCGCGCGGTCACCCCGCCCGGCCGCTGGCCACCTCTACCGGGCCAGCGCGCCGAGCACATCGGCGCGGCTCACGACTCCGACGAGCCGCCCGTCCTCGACGACCGGCAGGCGGTTGTGCCCGCTCTCCGAGATGATTCGCGCGGCCTCGTGCGCCCCGGCGTCCGGTCCGATCATGGTCGGCTCGGGGGTCATCATGTCGGCGGCCCTGGCGGCGAACGCCTTGCGCAGCCGGTCCTCGAAGTGGCGCAGGGGCTCCAGGAAGACGACGCCGCCGAACAGCTGGATGTAGTGCGGCAGGTGCAGGTCACCCTGCTCGTCGGCAATCACGAGGTCGGCCTCGGTGACGATCCCGACGCAGCGCCCGTCCTCGTCTGTCACGGGCAGCCCGGGCAGCTCGTTCTCCGCGAGCAGCTGGATGATCTCCTCGACCGGTGTGCCCGGCCGGACCGTGGGCGGGTCGGAATCCATGATGTCGCGCACCGCGACCGGCATCGGAGCGACCCTAGCGGACGGGGCGGCGCGTGCGGGCGCGCCTGCGTCCCGGTCCGCCGGCCTCGAGCGGCGCCCTCAGACGTCGCCGGGGAGGTCGAACACCCGCCGCGCGTTCCCACCCAGGAACAGCCCTCGCGCCTCGTCGTCGAGCTCGAGCGAGTCGAGTTCGGCCAGGGCGTGCTCCGGCGAGATCATCGGGAAGTTCGTGCCGAACATGACCTTGCGGCGGCCGCCGCCGCGCAGGTAGGCGACGAGCTCGGGCGGGTAGCGGCGCGCGGTGTACGCGGACGTGTCGATTTAGACCTTCTCGTACTTCCGCGCGACCGCGATCATCTCCTCGGTCCACGGGTAGCCGATGTGGCCGGCGACGATCGTCAGCTCGGGGAAGTCGAGCGCGACGTCGTCGAGGTAGGGGATCGGCCGCCCGATCTCCGAGGTCCGCAGCGGACCAGTGTGCCCGACCTGGGTGCAGAACGGCACGCCGAGCTCGACGCACGCGGCATACAGCGGGTAGTAGCGGCGATCGTTGGGCGGAAGGCCCCAGAGCCAGGGAACGACGCGCAGTCCGAGGAAGTCGTGCTCCTCGACGCACCGGCGCAGCTCGCGCATGGCCTGCATCGGCAGAGCGAGGTCGACGGCGGCCAGGCCGCCGAGCCGCTCGGGTTGCTCCGCGATCCAGGCGGCGACCGCCTCGTTCCCGATCAGCGGCCCCTCGGGCGCGTGCCATGCGCTCAGCAGCCCGAAGTCGACGCTCGCCGCGTCCATCGCCGCGAGCGTCGTCGCGATCCGCGGATCCTCGTCCGGCGGCTCGAGCCCCGTCCACCGGCGCAGGGAGGCGAGCATGTCGTGACGCAGGAAGTCGCGCGTCGGGTGCTGCACCCAGACGTCGACGGTCACGCTCAGGCCCCCGCCTAGCTCGCGGCGCGGCCGGCGGCGGCTCGCCGCTCACGGCGGCTCGCCGGCCCGCCCAGGGCGACCGGAAGCGCGTCGATCACGTCGGTCGCCAGCGTGTGGTCGGCCGCGAAGCGCGCGGCCGCCACGCGGCCCGCGCGCCCGTGGGCGAGGACGCCGGCCGCCCCCGCCTCGAACGCGCCGAGCCCCTTGGCGAGGAACGCGCCGATCACCCCGGACAGCACGTCGCCCGTGCCCGCGGTGGCTAGCGCCGGGGAGCCGCCGGGGCTCACCGCGACCGGTCTCTCGGGCGCCGCGACCAGCGAGTCGTCGCCTTTCAGCACGACGACCGCGCCGCTGCGCTCGGCCGCCTCGCGCGCCGCGGCGAGGCGGTGATCGCTCACCTCGCTCGCGTCGCGCTCGAGCAGCCGGCCGAGCTCGCCGGCGTGCGGCGTGAGCACGGTCGGCCCCGGGCGACCGTGCAGCGACTCGAGCGCGCCCACGTGCGCGTTCAGGCCGTCGGCGTCGATGAGCAGCGGCGCCTCGACGCGCTGCGCCACGGCGCGCGCGAACGCGACCGCGCCGTCCGAGCGCCCGATGCCCGGGCCGAGCACGACCGCGCCCGCGCGCTCGGCGAGCGCGGCCACTCCCTCCGCGCCGGCCTCGGTGTGCGACCCGTCGGCGTCGGGCTGGCCGGCGGTCATCGCCTCCATGAGCTTGAGGGCGAAGATCGTCTCCATCGACTCGGGAACGGCGAGCTGCACGTAGCCCGCCCCGGTGCGCATGGCGGCGAGCGCGGCCATGGTCGGGGCCCCGGTGAGCCCGCGCATCCCGCCCGCCACGACGACCGTCCCTGAGTCGAACTTCGTCCCCGCGCGCGTGCGCGAGGGCACGAGCTCGAGAACGCGCTCGGAGATGCGCCCCGCGCCGCCCGCGGACGGCGCGTCGCGGGGGATGCCGATCGGGATCGTCTCGACCTCGCCGGCGTGGAGGGCGCCGGGCGCGACGTGGAGCCCGATCTTCGACGCGTGGAAGGTCGCCGTGACCGTCGCCCGCACGGCGTCGCCCTCGACCTCGCCGGTGGAGGCGTCAACGCCCGAGGGAACGTCGCACGCGACGACGGGCGCTCCGGTGGCGTTGATCGCCGCGATGGCGCTCGCCACCGGCTCGCGCGGCGCGTCGGCAAAGCCGGTGCCGAGCAGCGCGTCGACGATCGCCGCCGAGCCCTCGAGCCGCGCGCCATCGACCGCCTCGACCGGCGGCTCGCCACGGAGCCGCTCGAGGTTCACCGCCGGGTCGCCCGTCAGCTCGTCGAGCCCGCCGACCGAGAGCACGTCGACCTCGCGCCCGCCCTCGCGCAGGACGCGCGCCGCCACGAGCCCGTCGCCGCCATTGTTGCCCTTGCCGACGACGACGCGGACGGGTCCCGGGCGACCCGCGGCGTCGGCGACCCGCTCGACGACCCGCGCCAATCCCTCCCCCGCGCGCTCCATCAGCTCGATCGACGGGACTCCGCGCTCCTCGCTGGCGAAGGCGTCGGCGGCTCCCATCTCCCGAGCGTCGAACAGCGGCTCGAGCCAGGCGAGAAGCGGCATGTCCTCAGTCGGCGCGCGGAGGGGTGCTCCGAGGCCACAGGTGGGCCTCGGCGCGCGACTCGGGCCGCGGCGGCCGCGCCTCGACGCCGCCCGGCCGCCGCTCGCGCCGCAGCAGCGCCGTCGCGCCGGCAAGCGTACGCGTGTGGGTGAGCGAGATCACCGGCGCGACCTCGAGCTCGCGCGCGCGCTCCGCGAGACCGCCGCCTAATTGCACCTGCGGAGGCCCGCTCCCCGAGACCACCTCCACGTCGCCGAAGCTCCACACCGACGCTCCGAGGGCCTTGGCGACCGCCTCCTTGGCGCAGAAGCGCGCGGCGAGGTGACGCGCCGGGCGCGGACGCGCGGCGGCGTACGCGCGCTCGTGCTCGGTGAACAGGCGCTCGGCGAGCCGCGGCCGGCGGGCGAGCGCCCGCTCGAGCCGGTCGACCTCGAGCAGGTCGAGCCCGATCCCTAGACCTGAGGCGCCGGCGGCCACCCCGTCCCGCTACTCGACGGTCACGGTCTTGGCGAGGTTGCGGGGCTGGTCGACGTTGAGCCCGCGGGCGCGCGCGATCCGGTAGGCGAGGAGCTGGAGCGGCACGATGGCGAGGATCGGCTGGAGCAGCCAGTCGGTGGGCGGCACGTACAGGACCTCCTCGGCGTACTCGGCCACGCGCACGTCGCCCTCGGTGGCCACCGCCACGACGTGAGCCCCGCGCGCCCTGACCTCGGCCGCGTTCGACAGCACCTTGTCGAGCACCGGCGAGTCGGTGGCGATGCACACGACCGGGGTGCGCTCGTCGAGCAGGGCGATCGGCCCGTGCTTCATCTCGCCGGCGGCGTACGCGTCGGTCGGGACGTAGGAGACCTCCTTGAGCTTGAGCGCGCCCTCGAGCGCGACCGGAAGCCCCACGTGGCGCCCGAGGTAGAGGAAGAAGCCGGCGTCCCGCCAGTGCTCGGCGATCGCGCTCGCCGCGGTGTCGGCGCGGTCGACGAGCTCGGCCACGTGGCCGGGCAGGCGCTCGACGTCGGCGAGCAGCTCGGCGAGCCGTCCCGGCGAGAGCGTCCCGCGCAGCTCGGCGAGCTTGAGGCCGAGCAGGTACATGACCGCCACCTGCGACACGAAGGTCTTCGTCGCGGCGACGCCGATCTCGAGCCCGGCGCGGGTGTAGATGACGCCGTCGGAGTCGCGCGTCGCCTGGCTTCCCATGACGTTGGTGATCGCGAGCACCTTCGCGCCGCGCGCGCGCGCCATGCGCATGGCGGCGAGCGTGTCGGCGGTCTCGCCCGACTGGGAGACCCCGACGACGAGGTCGCCCGGCCCGACGATCGGGTCGCGGTAGCGCCACTCCGAGGCGATGTCCATCTCGACCGGGACGCGCGCCCACGCCTCGATCGCGTAGCGGCCGACGAGGCCGGCGTGGTAGGAGGTGCCACACGCGACGACCACGATCCGGCGCAGCGCGCGCAGCTCGTCGTCGGAGACGCCGATCTCGCCGAGCTCGACGCGGTCGCCGCACACCCGGTCGGCGATCGTCTCGGCGATCGCCGCAGGCTGCTCGTGGATCTCCTTGAGCATGAACGTCTCGTAGCCTGCCTTCTCGGCCGCCTCCTCGCTCCAGTCGACGCGCTCGACCAGCCGCGGGATCGGCAGCCCCGCGGGGTCGAGGAAGTCGGCACGATCGGCCCGCACGGCGACGATCTCGCCGTCCTCGACGAGCTGGACGTTCCGCGTCTCGCGCAGGAAGGCGGGGATCGCCGAAGCGATGAAGTGCTCACCGTCGCCCACGCCGACCACGAGCGGGGCCTCGCGGCGCGCGCCGACGAGCAGGTCGGGCTCGTACGCGCACGCGGCGACGAACGCGAAGTGGCCGTGGAGCTCGCCGTAGGAAGCCCGCACCGCCTCGAGGACGCTGCCCGCGTAGTGGCGTGCGACGAGGTGCGCGACGACCTCCGCATCGGTGTCCGAGGTGAACACGGCGCCGTCGCGCTCGAGCTCCCGCCGCAGCTCGACGTGGTTCTCGATGATCCCGTTGACGACGACGTGGATGCGACCGGTCGTATCCGAGTGCGGGTGGGCGTTCTCGCGCGTCACCGCCCCGTGGGTGGCCCAGCGCGTGTGGCCGATGCCGGTCGTCGTGTCGCGCGCGGCGACCGCTACGCCCCCGCCGGCGGGCGACCCTGCGGTCGCCTCGGCGGCGGCGCGGGACTCGACGGCCTCGCGCAGGTGGGCGAGGTTGCCGACCGCATGGACGAGCTCCACCTCGCCGTCGCCGACGAGCGCCAGTCCGGCCGAGTCGTAGCCGCGGTACTCGAGCTTCTCGAGTCCCTGGAGCAGGAGCTCCCGGCAGGGCCGCGAGCCGACGTATCCGACGATGCCGCACACTGGTGCCTAGCCTGGCCTTTCGCTTCGGGTCCTGCGCCTCGTCCCCGCGCGCCGGGGCCCTTCGACGTGAAGGCCGCTTTCGACGCGACCCAGCCGGCCCCTTCCGG
>DATHAN010000050.1:0-2287 GCA_035296645.1 Thermoleophilaceae bacterium | reverse complement strand
GCGCCCGCCCCGTCGAGCCGGCCCCCGTCGAGCGACACGAGCGTGATCGTGCGCCGCGAGGAGCGCCCCTCGAGCGAGCGCGCGAGCTCGAGCAGGCCGCCGGTGTCGGCGGCGCCGCGAGCGTCGCCGCCCCGCCCGGGCGCCTCGCGCTCGGCGACGACGACGACCTGCCCTTCGGTCGCGTCCGTGCCCGGGCGGCGGCCGAGCACGTTGGCGAGCCGCTCGCCGCGCGCCTCGAAGCGGTCGATGCGCGTCTCGAAACCGCGCCTGGCGAGCGACTCGGCGATCAGCGTGGGCGGGTCGTCGTCGGAGCCGCGGCGGCCTCGAGCCGCTTCCGCGCCGAGGATCGTCCGCGCGTCACCGAGCGCGCGACCCGGCTCGAACAGCTCGTCGGCGGCGAGCCCGCGGGGGAGCGCGGACGGAGGGCTCTCGACGGCGAACATCGCCACGAGGACGGCAAGGAGGGCGGGCAGCAGAGCGGCCCGATAGATGCGCGGCTCGATCACAGGGCGGAGGTCCTCGGCGCCGAACCTACAATGGGTCGAAGAGGGAGATCAGATGGCGTCGCAGCCCCCGCGCATCCTACTCGTCGACGACGAGGAGTCAGTCCAGAAGCTGCTCGCGTACCCGCTGCGCAAGGAGGGATACGAAGTCGTCCCCGCGCGCGACGGGGAGGAGGCGCTCGAGCGCTTCAACGACGACGCCTTCGACCTGATCGTGCTCGACGTGATGCTCCCCAAGCGCGACGGCTTCGACGTCTGCCGTCGCCTGCGCGCGCGCAGCACGGTGCCGATCATCATGCTCACCGCGAAGGCGGAGGAGTTCGACAAGGTCCTGGGGCTCGAGCTCGGCGCCGACGACTACATCACGAAGCCGTTCTCGATGCGCGAGTTCCGCAGCCGGGTGAAGGCCGCCCTGCGGCGCGTCGAGCTAGTGCGCGAGCGCGACCGCGACGGTGCCGGCGAGCCGCTCGAGCTCGGCGACCTGAGGATCGACTTCGGGAAGCGGGCGGTCACCGTTCGCGGCGAGCCCGTGCGGCTCACCTACGTCGAGTTCGAGATCCTCGCCACGCTCGCGCGCAACGCCGGTCGCGTGTTGACCCGCGCCGCGCTGCTCGAGGGGCTGTGGGGGGACTCGGCGTACCGCGATCCCCGCACCGTCGACGTACACATCCGCCACCTCCGCGAGAAGGTGGAGCGCGAGCCGCGCGAGCCCGAGTACATCTTCACGGTGCGCGGCGTCGGCTACCACTTCCGCGACGCGCCGTGAACGCGCGCGGAGCCGAGCGCTCGCCGGCCTATCGCCGCCGCCTGAGCGACCTCGCCAGCCCGCGCCTGCGCTCGCTCGGCAACAAGCTCGCGCTGCTCTTCTCGGCGATCATCGCCATCGCCTTCGCCGGCGTCCTCCTGTACGTCGTGCCCGACCTGCGCTCGAACCTCGAGGAGCAGGCGCTCCGCGACCTCGAGCGCGTCGCCCGCGTGACCTCCGAGCCGCTCGGCCGCGCGATGGGCAGCGACATCACCGAGGAGCAGCTCAACGAGCTCGTGCGCGCCGTGTCGGACCGCTCCGACGCACGCGTGATGCTGCTCGGGGTCCAGCGCTCGGTCGGCGTCCCGGGGCAGCCCGAGCGCCCCCCGACCCTGTACCGGATCTCCGACTCGCGCGTCGAGCCGGGCGGAGAGGTCGGCTCCCGGCTTGTGCGGCGTGCGGTCGCCCGCCGGGCGACCCAGTCGGCGGTCCGCAGCGAGCCCGAGGCCCCGGTGGCCCGCGTCGCCACGCCGCTCTTCTTCCGGGGGCGCGCCGACTGGGTGGCCGTCTACTCGCGCGACCTGTCCGAGGTCGCCGAGACCGTTGGCCTGATCCAGCGGCGCGTGCTCGTCGCCGCCGCGGTCGCGCTGTTCGTGGCGAGCTGCGGGGGCTACCTCGTCGCCCAGGCGCTCGCGCGCCGCGTGCGCCGGGTAGAGTCGGCCGCCCAGCAGGTCGCCGCCGGTCATTTCGTCGACCCGCTTCCGATCGACTCCGCCGACGAGATCGGCGACCTCGGTCGCGCGTTCAACGAGATGCAGGAGCAGCTCGCCCGCCTCGACCGCGCGCGGCGTGAGTTCATCGCCAACGCCTCGCACGAGCTGCGCACGCCGATCTTCTCGCTCGGCGGGTTCGCCGAGCTGCTTCAGGACGAGGACCTCGACGCCGAGACCCGCGACGAGTTCCTCGGTCAGATGCGCGAGCAGACCGAGCGGCTCAAGAAGCTCGCCGGCGACCTGCTCGACCTCTCGCGGCTCGACGC
>DATHAN010000049.1:0-5391 GCA_035296645.1 Thermoleophilaceae bacterium | reverse complement strand
CCTGTTCATCAACGGCCGCAAGAAGGACATCCTGATCACCGCGGGCGGCAAGAACATCACGCCCGCCAACCTCGAGAACGGGCTCAAGCAGAACCGCTGGATCTCGCAGGCGGTGGTGGTCGGCGACCGGCGCCCGTACCTGGTCGCCGTGATCACCCTCGATCCCGACGAGGCGCCGGCGTTCGCAAAGCAGCGCGGGCTCTCGGTCGAGGAGCTCCCCGGGTCCGAGGCGATGCGCGCCGAGGTGCAGCGTGCGATCGACGCGGTCAACGCCGACGTCGGGCGCGTCGAGCAGATCAAGAAGTTCGTCATCCTCCCCCACGATCTCTCGCAGGAGACGGGTGAGCTCACCCCGACGATGAAGGTCAAGCGCAACGTCGTGAGCGAGAAGTTCGAGCGCGAGATCGAGGCGCTCTACGCCGGATAGCTAGCCTGGGCTCGTGGCCCGGAACGACCCCACGGATACCGGCGGCCTGTTCATCGGCCGCCGGCCGGGGACCGCGCCCGTGCGCCTGCGCGCGCGGCCGGAGGACCACCGGCCGTCGAAGCGACGTCGCCGCTTCGACGAGGGCCTCGCGGCGCTGATCTTCGTCTGCCAGGTCATCCTGTGCCTGTCGCTGTGGTTCCCGGTGCCCATCGCGGGGATCTGGGTGGGCTCCCAGGCCGCTTACGTGGTGGGCTCGGAGATGGCTGGGATCCTCGTGGCGTTCGTGCTCATCATGGCGCTGCTCGTCGGGACGCTCGTGATCCTCCGCCGGCTCGACCACGTGTGGAAGCTCGTGCGACGTGCCGCCGGCCACGACCAGGCCCGCGGTGCGCTCGAGCGCATCTTCGTCACCGTTGCCGTGGTCGCGGCCACCGCCTTCCTCTTCTGGTTCCTGTTCATCGAGGGGCCGGGCTCGATGCTCGTTCCCGAGCGGCCAGCCTAGCCGCGATCCCACGCCCCTCGGCCTCGCGGACCGCATGGGCCTGCTCGACTACTACCGGCGCTTCGAGGAGATCGACGAGGAGGAGATCAACCGCGAGCTGCGCGAGCGCCGCCGCCGCGAGCGCAGCGTGGCGCTCGAGCAGGTCCCGCTGCTCGACCTGTCGGGAACCGAGTGGCCCGACTTCCCCAACGCAGAGGTCGTGAACGCCTCGATCTTCGCCGCCCGCGGGCGCGTCAACGGCTACCCCGACCGGCACGCCTCGCGGCTGCGCCGGCGGCTCGCCGAGCGCCACGGGGTCGAGCCGGAGCAGGTCGTGGTCGGGAACGGCGCCGCCGAGCTGCTCCAGACCGCAGCCCACCTCCTGCTCGAGCCGGGCGACGAGCTGATCACCTCGTGGCCGAGCTACCCGCTCTACCCGCTCATGGCCCAGCGCGCTCGCGGCCGCCCGGTGCCGGTCGAGCTGGCGGGAGGTCGCGTCGACCCGGAGGCGATCCTCGCGGCCGTGTCCGACCGCACCCGGGCAATCGTCGTGTGCAATCCCAACGACCCCACCGGCACCTACCTCCCTGCCGAGCGGCTCGGCGCGCTCGTGTCGGCGCTCCCCGAGCGCGTACACGTCTTCCTCGACGAGGCCTTCGTCCACTTCCAGGACGTCGAGGCCGCCGACGCGTGCCTGCGCCTGATCGACGCCTTCCCGCGCCTGCTCGCCTTCCGCACGTTCTCCAAGGTCTACGGGCTGTCCGGGCTGCGTGCCGGGTACGCCGTGGGCTCGGGCCAGGCCGGCGGGCTGCTCGAGGCGCTCGCGCCCGCGCTCGGAGTCAACGCGCTCACCCAGGCGGGGATCGAGCAGGCGCTCAAGATCGGCGATCCCGAGGTCGCGCGGCGGCGCGAGATGGTGATCGAGCAGCGCCGGCGGCTGCTCGACGCGCTCGGGAGCCTGCCGGTCGACGCGGCGCCGAGCGAGGCGAGCTTCCTGTGGCTGCGCGCGTCGCGCCTCGGTGGCGCCGAGCTCGCCGCGCGCCTCGAGGAGGCCAAGGTGCGGGTGGCGGCGGGCGGGCCGCTCGGTGACGAGGACCACGTGCGGGCCGCGATCCGCGGCGGGGCCGCGGCCGAGCGCCTGCTCGCCGCGGTCGCCGAGGCGGTCGAGGCGGCCGCCTAGGCGTCGCTCGTCGTCGACTCGCGCGGTGAGCGGCGCGAGCCCTGCGACTGGCGCAGCAGCGTGCCCGTGGTCTGCTCGAGGATCCGCCGCCACGCGCGGGTCTCCTCGCGCTCGCGCTCGAAGTGCCGGATCACGTTGCGCACGCGCGAAGCGGAGATCTCGATGCCGTGGCGGGCGCACACGGAGGCGAAGCGGTCGTAGTCGCGCGCGAGCCGCAGCGTGACCGACTCGAACCCGTGGCGGGCGATCTCGACGCGCTTCGTGAAGTTCATGATGTTCGTCTCGAACATCAGCTCGTCCTGGGGGTCGGGCTCGATCAGGATGATGTCGACGCCCGGATACCGGCGCTCCCAGTGCGAGACCGCCTCGTGCAGGCGCTGGTGGGCTAGCAGCTTGAACGCCTGGTAGCCGATCTGCGGGAAGCCCATGTCGGAGACCCGGCGCACCCGACTCCCGAGTGCGGTGGGAATGACCTTCTGGAAGTCGTTCACGTACGGGACGAGCGGGTTGATGACGATGACGAAGCGCGCCCCGCGCTCGACCGCGATGTCGACGTTGGTGGTGGAGCGGATGCCGCCGTCGATCAGATGGCGGCCCTTGACCTCGACCGGGCGGTAGACCATCGGCAGCGCGGTCGAGGCGGCGACGGCGTGCGAGATCGGCACGTCCTCGAAGCCCTCGTCGCCGAGGATGACCCGCTCGCAGGTGTCGAGGTCGGTGGCGGCGAGGAACAGCTCGTTGCGCAGCATGCGGAAGTCGTCGCTGCGATCGAGCTGGTTGAGCGTGTCGCGCAGGTAGCGCTCGAGGCCCGAGCCGTTGTACACGCCGGCCGGGAGGTTCTCGGCGAGCGCGACGCCGACGTCCATGAGCGACACCGAGCGCAGATTGCGCATGAGCTCGCGTCCGAGCCCGAGCATGCGGAAGGGCAGGAGCGCCGCCTGACGCGCGAAGTCGCGGTAGTTCGGGCGCAGCAGCGTTCCGAGGTCGATCTCCTCGAACGAGCTGGGGAGCTGCTGATTGACGACCCGCATCATCTCCTCGGGCGTCACGCCGTTGGCCGCGAGGCTGGCGATCATCGATCCGGCGCTCGTCCCGACGTAGATGTCGAAATCGTTGATCGTGCGGTTGACCGCGAGCAGGTCGAGGGCCCGCAGCGCGCCGATCTCGTACACGCCGCCGGTGAAGCCGCCCCCGCCGAGGACGAGCGCGCTGCGCTGGCTCGATCCGCGCCGGCGGGGGCTTCCGTTGCGCGCGGCGGCCTTGTCCTTGGCCGCCTGCTCGAGCTTGACCACCTTGGCCATCGCGGTCAGCGACGTTAGCGGAAACCCGGAGGCGTCGCCGCCGGCTCAGCCGGCGAGCAGGGCCTCGAGCCCCTGCTCGTCGACGACCTCGGTGCCTAGCTCGCGGGCGCGCTCGAGCTTGGAGCCCGGGTCCGCGCCCGCGACCACGTAGTCGGTGTTCCCGGACACGGAGCCCGTGACCTTGCCTCCCGCCTCCTCGATCTGCCGGGTCGCCTCCTCGCGCGACAGGTTGGGGAGGGTGCCGGTGATCACGAACGTGCGGCCCGAGAGCGGTCCCTCGGGGGTCGAGGCCGCCCCCCGCTCCTCGAGCTGGAGCCCGTGCGCGCGCAGGCGCTCGATCAGGTCGCGCGTGCGCTCGTGGGCGAGCGTCTCGACGATCGTGCGCGCGAGCACCGGCCCGAAGCCCTCGGTCGCCTCCACGTCCTCGGAACTCGCGGCGAGCAGCGCGTCGATCGATCCGAAGCGCCGGGCGAGCGCGCGCGCCCCCACTCCGCCCACGCCGGGGATCCCGAGCCCCCACAGCACGCGGTGGAAGGGCTGCGCCTTCGAGGCCTCGATCGCCGCGAGCAGGTTGCGCGCCGAGAGCTCTCCGAAGCCCTCGAGCTGCCTGAGGTCGCCCTCGGTCAGCTCGTAGATGTCGGCCACATTTCGGATCAGCCCCTCGGCGAGGAAGCGCTCGGCCTGGCGCTCGCCCAGGCCCTCGATGTCCATCGCGCCGCGCGAGACGAAGTGCTTGACCGCCTGGTGGAGCTGGCCGGGGCACGAGGCGCGGTTGGGGCAGATCGTCCACACGCCCTCCTCGGGCTTGATCGTCGGGGTCCCGCACGAGGGGCAGCGCTCGGGCGGTCGCGGCGGATCGGCGCGGTCGGGGCGTCGCTGGGCGGCGGGCGTCGGCGAGATGACCTGGGGTATCACGTCGCCCGCGCGCATGACGATCACCTCGTCCCCGTCGCGCACGTCCTTGCGCCGCAGGTCCTCCTCGTTGTGGAGCGTGGCGAGCTTAACCGTCACCCCCGAGACCTCCACCGGCTCGAGCTCGCCGAAGGGCACGAGATGACCTGTCCTCCCCACGTTCCAGGCGACCCGGCGGAGCGAGGTCTGCGCGGTCATCGGCGCGAACTTCCACGCGACCGCCCCGCGCGGCTCGCGGCCGACGACCCCGAGCGCACGCTGCACGTCGAGCTGGTTGACCTTGGCCACGACGCCGTCGATCTCGTAGTCGAGCGCCTCGCGGCGCTCCTCCCAGGCGCGGCAGCCCGCGGCGAGCGACTCGACGCCCGCGTGGACCTCGACGCCCGGGCTCACCTTGAACCCGTGGTCGGCCAGCCGGTCGAGCCATTCGCGGTGGGTCGCGAGCTCGAGACCCTCGACCGCGCCGACCCCGTAGCACCAGATCGACAGCGGGCGCGAGGCGGCGACCTGGGGGTCGAGCTGACGGATCGAGCCCGCCGCGGAGTTGCGCGGGTTGGCGAACGTCGGCTCGCCGGCGGCGGCGCGCGCCTCGTTGAGGCGCGCGAAGGCCGAGCGCGGGAGGTAGATCTCGCCGCGGACCTCGAGCACGCGCGGGGCGTCGGGCACGCGCAGGGGGATCGCCCCGACCGTGCGCAGGTTGTGCGTCACGTCCTCGCCGACCTCTCCGTCTCCCCGGGTCGCGCCGCGCACGAGCACGCCGTCCTCGTACACGAGCGAGATCGCCAGGCCGTCGATCTTCGGCTCGGCCACGTAGTCGATCCCCGCGGGGTCGAAGCCGGACCGCTCGGCGAGCGCCCTGACGCGGTCGGCCCATGCCCGCAGCTCGTCCTCGGAGCGCGCGTTGGCGAGCGAGAGCATCGGCTGGAGGTGCTCGACGGGCTCGAACTTTTCGAGCGGGCGCCCCCCGACGCGCTGGGTCGGCGAGTCCGGCGTCCGCAGCTCGGGGTGGGCGGCCTCGAGCCCGCGAAGCTCGTCGAGCAGCGCGTCGTACTCGACGTCGCTGATCTCCGGCTCGTCGAGGACGTAGTAC